>JBMTAX010000561.1:0-2806 GCA_049429145.1 Myxococcota bacterium | reverse complement strand
CGCGACCGTGGGCAACGGGCTGGTCAGGGTCGGCGGTGCCGAACAAGGAGAGCGATGCCTCAGAGAGGTTCGCCGTCACATCCTGTTTCGCCGCGAAGCTCCGACGTACTTGGGTGCCGTGTTCCATCAGCCCACGACGTGTGAGCGTGTTTTCGGAGAAGGTGAAGATTTGCACTGCGGCGGCGTACCGCTGCTCACCAGACAGGTAGCCGCTGAAGGGCAACAGTACGAGGCCCGTCTCGGTCGCACCGTTTGTGGCAGATACGCTCACCACATCCTCGAGGATGGAGAAGGCGCGATGGTCCCATGACGCTTCTGACCAGCTGTAATCGGCCTGGACCTCTGCGCGAGCGAGCAGCGGGTTCGGGTTCTGTAGATTGGTGATGTCGTAGAGGCTGACGCTCATGGAGCGACCCGACTCATCGTTCACACCGATGCCGAGAAGGCGTGTCTCGTCGTAGGTGGCGCGGAAGAAATCGTTCCACCCTGAGACGATGAACTCGCTCTCTTCGGTAATGACTCCCTCGGGCGTGATGGAAAAGGCGTGGAAAGGGTCAACCCGCAGGTAGGTCACCGCGAAGGCCTTGTCCTCGAGGAAAAGCGTGCCGAACAGTTGTTCCCCGTCACCGTAGGTCACGTGGTCGATAGGGCTGAGGTCGCCCAGGTCGCTCGCGTCAAAGGTCTCGAGGTGGTTCGTGGTGGTGTTGCCCCATGAAGCGCCTGACGCCACGCGCAGCACGTCACCGCGAAGGTCCATGCGAAACTGGTTGTCGACGTAGCCAGCGACCTCGATTTCGTCACCCTCCACCATCTCCCCCTCAGGGCTCGTGATGTCGATGACCGACAGGAATGTTCCATTCTGGTGATTGTCTACCGGGTCCCAAGACCAATCGTAGCGCGCCACGAGCAATGCCCGGTTGGTCGCTTGAATGTCGGTAACGTAGCCACCGAGGTCGAGCTCAGACTTTGGCGTGATGCTTCCATCGGCGACGTCGAAGCTCTTGACCACAGTGTGAGACTCGTAGTTCCAGACTCCGCCATCGCCTTCATAGTAGTCGTAGGCACTCGCGGCGATGTAGAGGGCTCGAGAAAAATTCCCCTTGGTAAGTCGACTCTTGGCAATATTGCCCTTCACATACTGCTGGTCGACGAGCACGGGCGCTGTCGGGTCCGCGATATCGATGGCAGCGACGACACCACCATTCCATTGCCCGAGCGAGCTGAGTTCTTCTCGCACCCCGTAATATCCGTACCAGTTGTTCATCAGCACGAACACGCGGTCACCGTCGACATACATCTCCACCGGAGATCCGGAGATCTGGAGGCGGCCGATGACCCGCGGGTTCTCGACGTCGTTCACGTCGATGAGCTGCAAGCCTCGGTAGGCGTTCAGGTTCGCGATGAGTCCGCCGGGCATGACCCGATAGATGTCGCCCTCCTCGACGCTTCGCTCCCCGTCGCCAGCGACCTTGTCGCCATCAGCCGATGGGGCCCCAGGCGCGGCCTCGTTGGAAGGGTCGCCGCCCTGACCTGCGTCGTCCGTTGCTCCGCGGTCGCCCGACGAGGTTTGCCCCGCCGCGCCGTCGGCACTGAGGAAGCTCGTGGCGCCGACTTCGCGGTCTATCTGCTCTTCCACGTCTTTGGGAATCACCTCCGGATCGAGTGGGGGGTCGGAGATGGGCCAACATGCGCTGCTACCGACGGTGAGCAACGCCAAGGGCCAAGTGCGGGCATTCAACGCGAATCGGGGCATGGGCTCTTCCTCCAGGTGAAGATGGTCGAGCTACTCTGCAGCTTGCCAGCCAACGCCCAAGCTGCCCAGAGCGATGCGGCAAACCCTTGATTTCAAGGAACTTCGTGAGACCACTCGCCCTTGGAGACAGCGCGGACCTCAGATTTCTGAGACGCGCTTGCTGCCTGCGATTCGCAGCCTGACCTCGCGAATCAGGCAGGCCCGAGATGGCCGCTGACGAGGGCCTCGCTCCGCTCCCATAGCAGCGCAGCAGCTGCAGGGTCTTCCGCCTGGCGAATCATCGTGCGGGCAGGTTTGCTGCGCACGAAGTACCGGCCAGTGTGCACCTCAAGGCCAGCGGCGCGGGCGCAGTGAATCGATGTACGAGCGCCACGCGCGGGACTCAGGAGGAATGGCGTGATGAGTCGCCACCCGTAATAGAACCATCCGCGCGTATCACCGTCGCGCGCAAAGCCCGTCGCGACGGCGCCTGGATGCAGCGCGAAAGAGCTAATCCCCTCAGCGGCGTACCGCCGAGAGAGCTCTTTGGTGAAGAGGATGTTGGCAAGCTTGGTCCGTGCGTAGACCCGGAAGCCGCTGTAGCCCTCGGTAGCCATCAGGTCGTCGAAATCGATGGGGCCGCCCGCGGGGTGGGCCCCGGAGGACACGTTGACGATGCGCGCCGGCGTCGCTGCGCGCAGACTCGGGAGGAGCAGCGCGGTAAGAAGGAAGGGCGCAAGGTGATTCACTTGGAACGTCGCTTCATGGCCATCCTCGGTCACCCTGCGATCGTCGAGGATGAGGCCCGCATTGTTCACAAGCACATCGATGCGCGCATAGCGTTCGCGCAACTCGAGTCCGAGGCGTCGCACGTCGCTCAGCCGAGTGAAATCGCCGAGGTGGAGGTCGACATGGTCATGCCCCGCGCTCTGCTGGACGTCCCGCCGCGCGATCTCCCCACGAGCCTCATCGCGAGCGGTCATGACGACGTGTGCGCCTTCGCGCGCCAGCGCTCTTGCAGTCTCGAGCCCGATCCCGCTGTTCGCACCAGTGACGACGACTACTTTGCCTTTC
>JBMTAX010000560.1:0-2810 GCA_049429145.1 Myxococcota bacterium | reverse complement strand
CTCACGCTCGGCACCGAGCTCTACACCCGTATGAAGGGCGAGACGCCCGGCATCTTTCACAAGGACTATTGGCAGGGCCGCATCCTCGAGTGGGCGATGAAAGACCCCTCGTTCAAGGTGGACATGTTCCGCTTCGTCGACGTGCTACCGACGCTGGAGTCGAAAGAACAGGTCGCTGCCCACATCAAGGAATACCTGCTGCAAGAAGGCCGCGAGCTCCCTGGCGTCATCAGCGCAGCACTCAAGGCTGCGTCGAGCGGTCTGACCGCGGGCCTCGGCGCCATGGCCATCAAGAAGAACGTCACCGAGATGGCCGCCCGGTTCATCGTGGGCGAGGACGCCAAAGAGGCCCTGAAGGTGCTTCGCAAGCTCCACAAAGACGGAATCGCCTTCACTGTCGACCTGCTCGGGGAGGCGACAGTGAGTGAGGCTGAATGCGAGAGCTACGCCGCCCGCTATCTCGACCTCATCGACAACCTTGCCGCGGAGGTCGCCGACTTCGGCGCTGACGACGTCATCGACCGAAACCACCTTGGGCCCATCCCGCGTACCAATGTCAGTCTGAAGATCTCAGCGATGTATTCGCAGCTCGACGCCGCAGATCCGAAGGGCTCGGTCTCGCGTCTCGTGCAGCGGGTGTTGCCTCTGTTTCTGCGGGCTAAGCAGCAGAACGTCTTCTTGAACGTCGACCTTGAGCAGTGGGCGCTGCACGACATCACCTACGACCTGTTCGAAGAGCTGCTCGCGCACCCGGAACTTCGGTCGTGGCCTCACCTCGGCATCGTCGTACAAGCGTACTTGAAGAGTGCAGAGCGGGATGTGCAACGCCTCTCAAGCCTCGCAAAACGTCGTGGCACGCCCATCACCGTGCGACTGGTAAAGGGTGCCTATTGGGACTACGAGACCGTGGTCGCGCGTCAGCAGGGATGGGAGAGTCCGGTCTTCGCGGAGAAGGCGGCCACCGACGCGAACTACGAGCGACTATCTGCGATGTTGCTCGACGACATCGACCATCTCCTGCCCGCATTCGGCAGCCACAACCTGCGCAGCGTCACCCATGCCCTTGTCCTCGCGAAGGAGAAGCGCGTTCCGGAGCGCGCGTACGAGGTGCAAATGCTCTACGGCATGGCCGAGCCGGAACGCCGGGTACTGCGCGGGCTCGGCCACCGCGTACGCGTCTATGCTCCCGTCGGGGAGATGCTGCCGGGCATGGCATACCTGGTGCGTCGCCTGCTCGAGAACACGTCGAACAGCGGCTTTCTGCGCCTCTCGCACGTTGAGGGTGCAGACACGCGGGCACTGCTCTCTGCGCCGCGCGTGCAGGGGATTGCAGCACCCGCACGGGCGCTCGTCCCCGGTGACCTGACTACGCCGTTCGAGAACTGCCCTCTCCTCGACTTCACCGCGAGAGAACATCGCGAAAGCTTCGCGAAGGCCATCACCGAAGTGCGCGAGTCACTTCCGCGCCGCGTTCCCGTGGTCATCGAGGGAAAGTCGAGAGAGGGCGCAGGCTTTGTGCGGGAGTCGCCCAACGACACGTCCTTGCAAGTGGCCCAGGTGACCGCAGCTAGCGCCAGCGACGTGGAGCAGGCACTTGATGTCGCTGAGCGCGCGTGGCCCGCCTGGCGTGACCTTGCCTTGTCCGAGCGGGCTGCCCTCCTCGAGAAGCTGGCCGATCTGATGGAGGCCGATCGCTACCGCATGGCAGCCATACAATGTGTCGAGGTCGGCAAACCCTGGCGACACGCCGATGCTGACGTCGCTGAGGCCATCGATTTTTGCCGCTATTACGCTCGGCGTGCAGCGCCCGAACTCGGCGAACAGGTTCAGGCGCAGGTCGAGGGCGAAGACAACCGCAGTCTCTACGAGGGCCGAGGCGTCTGCGTGGTGATCGCCCCCTGGAATTTCCCGGGTGCCATTCTCACGGGCATGGCCACCGCAGCCCTGGTCGCAGGCAACACGGTGGTCATGAAGCCAGCCGAGCAGGCAAGCGCTGTCGCATTCGACGTGTTCCAGAAGATGCGCAGCGCCGGCTTTCCCGCGGGGGTCATTCAGTTCCTCCCGGGAGTGGGCGAGGAAGTCGGTCCGCTGCTCGTCAACGATCGACGGGTGGCGCAAATCGCATTCACGGGCTCGAAAGCGGTAGGGCTCAGCATCGTCCAGGCGGCAGCGAAAACAGTACCGGGCCAGCGCCAGGTCAAGCGCGTCGTGTGCGAAATGGGCGGAAAGAACGCCATCATCGTTGACGATGACGCGGACCTCGACGAGGCAGTGCTCGGCGTCCTCCACAGTGCCTTCGGATACGCGGGCCAGAAATGTTCGGCCTGTAGTCGCGTGATCGTGGTGGGCAGCGCCCAGGCAGCCTTCACCGAACGGCTCGTCGAAGCGATCAAGAGCCTCGAGGTCGGCCCGGCTGACTCACCCTCGTTTGGGTTGGGTCCGGTGGTGGACGCCGTTGCCCACGAGCGTCTCCGTGCGGTCATCGATCGCCCGGGCGACGGCGCGGCCTTGCTCTACTGCGGTGCTGCACGCTCCGGGGGCTACTACGTGCCCCCTGCGGTATTCCGCTGTGACGACGAGAAGCACCGCTTGATGCAAGAGGAGTTCTTTGGCCCTATCGTGGCAGTGTGTCACGTACCCACGTTCGAGCGCGCCCTCGAGGCCACGCCGGCGGTCAAGGCCGTGCAAGACGAGTACATGCGTCTGGCCGCCTCGCTGTGGAAGGGCTCCGATCCGCTGCCGGCGGTGCCCATGAAAGACCGCGATATTTTTGATCTGTTGGGGTTTGACTGATGAACAGCACCGGTTAC
>JBMTAX010000559.1:0-2831 GCA_049429145.1 Myxococcota bacterium | reverse complement strand
CTCGACGTCTGCGTCGTCCGAAAGCTCGGCGTACCCGGACATGAGGAACTCGCCATGGGCGCCATCGCCTCAGGAGGGGTGCGGGTGGTGCACGAGGCCTCACTGCGCTCCCTCGGTCTCGACGAGGAGTTACTCGAGGCTGTTGCGAAGCGAGAGCACCGCGAGGTTGAGCGGAGGGAAAGGCTCTTCCGCGGCGCACGTCCCGCTCTCAATCTGCAGGGACGTTGCGTGATCGTGGTCGACGATGGTCTCGCCACAGGCGCTACCATGCGCGCGGCGATTCAGGCCATTCGACAGGCTGCACCGAAGACGGTCGTGATGGCGGTGCCTGTGGGCTCCCCGGATGTCGTGCGTGAGTTCGAGTCACTGGTCGATGAGGTGGTATGCGTCGCCCAGCCGTATCCCTTCTTTGCGGTCGGGGTCTGGTACCGGCGGTTTGGACAGGTCACTGATGATCAGGTTGTGGCGATACTCGAGGCCGAGACGCTCGTGGGGCTCGCTGGCACACGCGCTCAAGAGGCTGCTGCACCGAGGAGCCTGCCATGACTGCTTTGCGGGAGTGCCCTCTCTCGATGCGGCTCGGGCCCACGACGACACTTGAGGGGGCGCTGTGCGTGCCCCCAAGAGCCCGTGGGCTTGTGGTCTTCGTCCACGGGAGCGGAAGCAGTCGTCACAGCGCCCGCAATCGCGCTGTGGCGGGAGTGTTGCAGGCAGGGGGACTCGCCACCTTACTCTTTGACCTGCTGACCCCCGACGAGGAAGCTGTCGATACGGTAACGCGGCACCTGCGGTTCGATATCGAGCTGTTGTCGACCAGGGTAGTGGCGGTGGTCGACCAGCTCTGTCGAAGGTCAGAGACCACAGGGCTCGCCCTCGGATTGTTCGGTGCGAGTACTGGTGCCGCCGCAGCGCTCGTGGCGGCAGCAGCTCGACCCCGTCAGGTGGAGGCGGTGGTGTGCCGGGGAGGACGGCCTGACCTCGCGATGAGTTCGCTCGGTCAAGTCGCTGCACCCGTGCTGCTTTTGGTGGGGGATCGCGATGACGTCGTGGTGGCCCTGAACGAGAGCGCGTTGGCTCATCTCCGCGGGGAGGCGCAGCTCATGCTCATCCAGGGCGCGACGCATCTCTTCGAGGAGTCTGGCACGCTCGACCTCGTCGCCACTCACGCGTGTCGCTGGTTCCGTCAGCACCTGGGAACGGGGCACCCCGAGGTGCTTCCCCTGGAACTCCGTTGAACGAGGTCGTCCGCTCGCGAACTGACCGCCTACGAAAGGTGGATCTGTCGCTCGCGCGCGGATCTGCGCAATTTTCACCGGCTCGGTGCGGATGGTGAGGGAGACTTTCACCTGCTTTGGTACCTAAACCGATGTTCACGCTTGAACAGAAGTTCAGGTATGGGGTAGCGTCCCCACAAAGCCGAGCCCGCGCTGGCGATGCGCATAGGGAGCTTCAGACATGGTCCAAAACGGAAACAACAACCCGCGTGCTGATGAATCGAACCGGAAGGAGCGGGAGAAGTCCATCGAGCTCGCCGTGGCGTCCATCGAGAAACAGTTTGGCAAAGGCTCGATCATGCGTCTCGGCAATGACGAGTCGACGCTCCAAGACATCGAGGCGATTTCTTCGGGGTCGCTCGGGTTGGATGTGGCCCTCGGGGTTGGTGGCCTCGCGAAGGGCCGGGTCATCGAGATTTATGGGCCTGAGTCGAGCGGCAAGACCACGTTGACGCTACATGCCATCGCAGAGGCCCAGCGGCAGGGAGGCATCGCGGCTTTCATAGACGCCGAGCACGCCCTCGACGTGCAATACGCACGCAAGCTCGGTGTGCGCACCGAAGATCTCCTCATCTCGCAACCCGATACAGGTGAGCAAGCACTGGAAATCGCGGACATGTTGGTGCGCTCCGGTGCTGTCGACATCCTGATTATCGACTCGGTCGCGGCTCTCGTGCCCAAGGCAGAGATCGAGGGCGAAATGGGTGACAGCCACGTCGGCCTTCAGGCACGGCTCATGAGCCAAGCCCTGCGTAAACTGACGGGCAACATCTCGCGGAGTGGCACCTGCGTCATCTTCATCAACCAGATTCGCATGAAGATCGGCGTGATGTTCGGCAGCCCTGAGACCACTACTGGTGGTAACGCGCTGAAGTTCTACTCCTCGATGAGGCTCGACATTCGACGCGTGGGCGCCATCAAGCAGGGGGAGCAGGTCATCGGCAACCGCACCCGAGTCAAAGTCGTGAAGAACAAACTCGCGCCTCCGTTCCGGGAAACCGAGTTCGACATCCTCTACGGCGAAGGGGTGAACAAGCTCGGGGAGCTGATCGACATGGGGGCCGAGGCCAGCATCATCGAGAAGAGCGGCGCTTGGTACTCCTACGAGGGCACCCGTATCGGCCAGGGCCGGGAAAACGCCCGGCAGTTCCTGCGAGATAACCCGCAGCTCGCCAACGACGTCGAGGCCAAGATTCGCGCGCATTTCCAGATCTCACCGCCTGCCGCCAAAGAGGGCAGCGCAGAGATCGCAGACGATGCCGCAGAGGGTGACGGTGAAATCAAAGTCGCTGCGGCCAAGAACGGCAGTACGCGCGCGAGCCGCACCCGGGCCGAAGCCTAAGGCCGCGCCCGACAGTGCTTCTGTGCTATCGCTCCCTCGATGAGCGAGGGAGCTTTCGCACGGGTGGCGTTGGTCGGGGGAGCTGGCCTTCTTGGGCAGGCTCTTCACCGTGAGCTCTCGGACCACGGCTGTGACGTCGTCAACGTTGATATACGTCCCCCGTCACCTCAAACCGCTGCATTCGACCTTCTCAGAGACGACGCTGTACCCCGGCT
>JBMTAX010000558.1:0-2832 GCA_049429145.1 Myxococcota bacterium | reverse complement strand
GCTCATCGCCTTCGATGTCTGCAAGGACGCGCTCCAGCGGCTCATGGGCGAGGCGACCCCTCCATCGCTCAACGATGTCGCATTTTATGTGCTTGGTGGCACCTGGGCGGTCAACGTGTTCGTCGCCACGTGGGAGAGCCGCGCGGCGAAGCGGCTCTCGAGCCCTGTCCTCGCCAGCGATGCCGGGCACACGCGATCCGACGTGGCCGTTACCGGAGGCGTGCTCGCCTCCGTACTGCTCACGCGCGCCGGCTACCCTCTGGCAGACGTCGTCGCTGCAGTCCTGGTCGCGGGGTTCGTCGCGTCCATCGGCGTCGGGATCTTGCGCGAGAACCTCGGCTACCTGTCGGATACGGCGCTCGTAGAGCCGGAGCGGGTCATCGCAGCCGCCTCTGCTGTCCCAGGAGTCACTCACGCCCATCGCGTGCGCAGCCGGGGGATTCCGGGACAGGTCTTCGTCGACCTGCATATTCACGTCGACCGCGACCTCACCCTCGGTCAAGCCCATCACATCACGCACCTCGCCATGGATGCCATCAAGGCCGCTGTCCCCGACATCGCAGACGTTACGATCCACACGGAACCCGACGACCACGAGTAGCGGCCGCAACGTGTCCACGATTAGCGGGTCGGTCCCTGCGAGGTAGGGGTCGGAGCAGGAGCGCTGCGCTGTTGCAGGAAGACGAGTCGCTGCTCTGAGAGGTGCATCACCAAGCTGCCCTCTGCGAACAGCTGCAAACTGTTGAGGTTGTGGGTCGACATCTCGCCAAGAAGCCGCGTGGCTTCTTGCTGTCGCGCCGCGGGGTCCATCGCCCTCCAGGCGCTCGCGTCGACCTGGCCCACGGCGACCCGCTGACCGGGTCGGGAATACAAAGTCCCGCCCGAGGCGACTCCACCAAGACGCTGGAAGATGGCCGCGCCTTGGGCTTCACTTGCCTGCAAGACTTGGTCGGGCGTCACCGCCACCAGCGCCGACGACCCCATCAGCAGCACGATCAGGCCCGCGACGGTCTTGCGATTCTCGCGGATGCGCTGGACCAGCGTCACCTGACGTCGCGGTGCGGGCATGCGCCTTCGGACTTCCTCGAAGCGCTGCGATACCGGGTCGAGGTCTTTGGCCTCGTACACCTCGTCGATCTTTTTGTTTTCCTTCTGGACGAGCTTGTCGATGCGCTCGGACTGGATGCCGGGGCGATGAAGAAAGTTCGATATCGCCGTGTTGAGGAGCACGGCGGCGTAGAGCACCACAGGGTCGCAGCGGTCCTTGCCGAGGACACGCTTGTAGCCCTTGACGTCGAGGTACAGGCCGGTTTCGAAGATGGCGTCGAGGTTGTTGAGCTTGTCGAGCTTCTCGGCGGCCTCTCCGAAGAAGCTCACCGCTGCTTGACGTCGCTCGGGAGTCGTCATGCGGCCCGCGGCTACCGCCTCGAGTACCGGCATGGCGACGTCGTCGCCGAGCGGGTACCGGTAACCATCCTCGCCCTGGCCCGAAATCAGACGCGTGACGATGAGCTCGAGCCGATCCAACTGGTCGTCAGATTCTCCGTGGTGGCCGAGTACGCGCCCATAGGCGAGCAAGGAAGACGCTGGCGTGGTCTCGAACCGTACGTGTTGGCGAAACCACGTCGTGGGCATCTTGGTGTCGAGTTTGATGAACTCGCCCACGAGAGCCTTGTATTCCGTTTGTGCAGCATCGTTCTCACCCCCGCGCTGCACGCGCTCGATGAGGCCTCTGACCTTTGCGCGCAACCCAGGGAGCAAGGGCTCGGGCGCACCGAGCCCGACCATGAGTTCGATGGAGCTGAGCAAAGCCTTCGCGTCTTCGAACAACGCCATCGCGCCCTCGTCCGCATCCCCCAGGGTCAGCGGAGGAGAATGCAAGCAAGAGTACATCTTGTGCAAGCAAAGGCGGACTTTGCCGCCCGATTTCAATAGCCAACGAGCGGAGCGACGAGGCGTAGCCTCATCAGTGCCTCGGAAGCCAGCGTTCACATCACGCGCGGGCGAGGTGCATCTGGATTTGGTTGCGTGCGATCTCGTCGGGCGCAAGCGACGCCGCCGTGTGCCACGTGCGACTTGCCATGCGTCCAAACCCGAGCATCTCGTAGACCTGCGCCAAGTTCGCCCATGCCCCGAACATGAAGGGGTCGAGTGTGGTCGCGTACTGGTAGGCGCTGAGGGCCTCCTCGAGCCGCCCCTGTTCGAGGAACAGGTTGCCTGCCTCGCACTGCCCCACGGGGTCGAACGGTGCGATCATGAGCCAGTCACCGACATGCATGTTGGCGTCGTCGTAGCGCCCCTCCAGCCGCGCTTGTTCGACCTGAAGTTGGAGACGCTCGAGTTCGCCGAGCAGATCACGCGGCGGCGGAGGGAGACGTATGTCCTTGCCGAGCAAGTTTCCCGCGAGTTTGCGGAGCAACGCCAGGGTGAAGGGTTTCTCCAAGAACGCGTCCGCGCCGTGCACCTCGTGGATCTCCCGAGAGTTCTCCCACCCACGGTAGACAGCGGACACCATGAGCACGGGGACCTGCTGGAGCTCAGGGTGCTGTTTCAGTCGACGACAAATCTCGAAGCCATGCAGACCGGGCAGCATGGCATCTAGCACCACCAAGGACGGGCGTACGGTGCGGAAGACGCTGAGCGCCTTGTCCCCCCGCTCCACCTCGATGACACGGCAGCCGTCGTGACGGAGCGCCTTGGCCACCAGGGCCTATTAGAAGTCATCCCGACGGCTGTGCCGTCCCAGCTTCCCTCCACCCAAGCAGCATCAGCAGCCGTTTGATGTCGTGCGCCAAGGCGGAGATGCCCTCGGTTACCGACCAGATCCCGTTG
>JBMTAX010000557.1:0-2834 GCA_049429145.1 Myxococcota bacterium | reverse complement strand
AGGCCATCACCGCGGAAGGGGCCCTCCACCAAGAGACGGGGTGGGGCCCCGCGCAACCCGGTTGCGAGCCGCTCCGCATCGTCGCTGTGCTCCGCCGAACTGAGGGCACGAGCGAGGAGGTGACTGAGGTCGGCGCAGGCGACACCGTGCTGTGACCCGCAGCGCTCGCGCCACTGCGGCCCCTTATCCATGAGCAGGCGCTCGATGCCGGGATGAAAGCGCTGGCTCCCCAGGAGGACCGAGAGGGCCCCTGGGGCTTCGGCAAGTGCAGCGCCGTCGTCGAGAAATTGAATGCATGCCACGGGGAGCGCAGCCACGAGAGCCCCTTCCGCGAGGCAGCGATGGAGCCACAGCGAGGGAGAGGCGGGTGCGGTGTGCCACAGGCGGTCCGCTTCGACTATGTCGCCCCGTGCCATGGATCGTCGTGCAAGGGCCAACGGTGTCTGCGGGGGTGTCGTTGTCTTCGGTTCGTAGATCCCCGCGCTCGCCAGTCGGTCGAGGGGCAGACGCAATGCTTGGAGTTCGTTCCGCGAAGGAAGATCATCCTCGATGAACTCGTCCCCTGGGTCGAGGCCGCGCAGCAGCGCCTCACGAGACAGGGCACGACGCTGCGCGGGACAAGCCACGGATAGCACCGCAAGAACCCCGAGTGCCGCCGCCGTGACCAGACGCGCGCGTCGCCAATGACGGGAGGGGACGTGGCGATTCATCGAGCCTCCCGCACGAGCCTCATCCTTCGTTGCATGAGCTGATCGGCGGCGAGGGCTGCGGCGCGAAAACGCGGGTAGTCTTCTTTGGGAATACGTCGCGACAAAAGACGCGTGTCTTCCTCAACGACGATAGCGCCGCGGTCGAGGGAGATACGCTGTTCGAAGCTGAGGTGCTCGCTATTGACGCGCCCTGATGGGGGTAGCTCGGCGAGCACATAGCCAGGCGGTAGTCGGTACCGCATGACGTTCCGTGTGCGCCAAGGGTACGCAGCCCACACGTCGTGCTGGCGAGATGACTGCCTCGCGTAGTTCGTTGCCAGCTGCTGTGGATACAGCGACAGGGGAAGCAGCAGAGTCGCCTCGTCGACGAGAATGGCACGATGGGGAACGCGCGCTGTGAGGTCATAGCCCACCTCCTCCTCAGCGAGGGTGAGCGAGGTCGGCGCTACCGAGGAGAGTTCCGCCCCGGGCAAGGCCAAAGCGAGTGAACTCTCTATCTTCGTGGTGCGGCTCTTTTCCTCGTAGAGAGAACGGCGTTGCTCCGCGCCGAGCACACCTCGAAAGCGCTCTCTTCCCTCAAGATAGAGTTCGCCCTCGGCCGTGACCTCAATCTCGTAGTGTGAGGAGTTGAGGTTCTCGTCTGCACCAAAGAGCGGCGACAGGGCGAGGGTTTGGTCGGCGGTGGCTTCCTCCCGCGGAATCAATAGGTAGAGGGCTCCTTGGTCTTGAGGCGGGAGCTCTAGAAAGTGACTGCGCTCAGCCGTGCCATCGAGCATCAGTTTCTGGCTCGGCACATAGGCCACAGCGTGGTTGAACGCCCACATCGTGGCGGGATGCTCGGCGAGCTGACCGCGATCAGCCGTGCGCAGGAGCGCAAGCTGCGCCGGGATACCCACTTCGTCGAAAAGAGCGACCAGCAACGACGCCGTATCTTTGCAGTCTCCGTACCGACGACGATACACCTCAGTGACGGGAAACGGCTGGTACCCCTGCAGCCCGAGCTCGAGCCCCACATACCTGGTGTGTTCCACGACGTGGTCGAAGATGCGCTGCACGCGTTCCCGTTCGTCGGCCGCGCCTGCGACGAGGTGATGGGCCAGGGTCCGGAGCTCACTGTCGAGCTGTAAACGGTCTTTCACGAGCTCGCGGTACCACTGCGCAAGGTCAGCCCAACTCGAATACGTAGAGACCGAGAGGTAGGCCGCCACCTCGAGGTACGGAGGCATGTCTGGCTCTATGACGATGCGAGGTACGTCACTTCGGGAAAATTCATAGACGCGGACATCAGGACGGTCGCGGGGTTCCTCGATCCGCGGCGACGGCGCACGTCTGCCACCGTGAAAGATCGGTCTGCTCCTCGGTGCCTCTATGACGAGACGCCACGCCATGACAGGCAGGGCCTGCTCGATGGGCTCGATGTGTCCAAAGAAATCCCCCAAGAGGTTCTGCGCGCTGTGGAGCGAACGCGTCATTCGCACATGGAGACGGTCGCCGGGCTCCAGCTCGTCGAAACGCACGACCTGCTGCCGGACGTCGCTGTACATCCCGTCTTGCTTCCCGTCTGGCCCGCGCTCGTCGATGGCGGATGCGCCCCGCCTGTGCCCAGAGTGGGTGATGCGCTCGGCAACCTCGACCTCCACGCTCTCGCGGCCGCCAGCGAAGTCGAGGTGGATGGCATGCAGGTCAGGTACTTTGCGAGGGTCGTGCACGTCGATGACGCGGTCGATCATCACCTGGCCGAGCCCACTCGGCAGGACCCGCAGGGCGACGGTATGGGACACCACGTGCGCGCCCACTTCCGTGGCGCCCGTAGGAAGATGGCGCGGCAGGGAGCGGGCATCGACACCATAGCGTCGAGCGAGTTCGCGCTCCCCGCTCACCAGTACGCCCTCGAGCTGCCGAAAGCTCCGTTGTTGCGGGCGCAGCGAAAGCCCGGCGCGTACCGCCAACAGGGCCTCAGCCTCGTTGTCACGCAGCAGCGCCACCTCGGCGGCAAGTCGCAGCGGCTCGAGGCGACGAGGGAATGCATGCTTGCGGTCGGCTACGACCTGTAGCGCGAGTTCGTCATCCCCCACGGCGAGGTGACGAAGTGCAAGAGCGCGGGCAGCGTGGTGTGCCTCAGGG
>JBMTAX010000556.1:0-2845 GCA_049429145.1 Myxococcota bacterium | reverse complement strand
CCTTGGTCGCCGTTGGGGCGAGGGGTTGAGCGCGCGCAGACCCCGGCTCCCGCGATAGTGCGCTCACTGCATGGCAGCGAGGATCTCGAGCCAGGAGCTTCACCATCTCCGTGCCGATTTTCCCTGTAGCCCCGAAGACAACGATTCTCTTTGCCGGGCTTGATGTCTGCCGGGTCAGCGACTCAGGGAGACGTATCGAACTCTTGTCCACCAAAGGGATGCATATTTCGCTCCACCGCTTCGTGTGGGCCGCTTGAAGATGGTCTCTAAAGGCTTGCTCGTCGACGTACGCTTCATAGAAGCGGAGGAGAAGCGGATCATTGTGCTCCACCAGTACATCGAAGAAGAGACATCCAGGCTCGCTCCGCGATGCCTGGATGACGGCAATGGAGGCCTGCTCCAGTTGACGGAATGCCGTCAGGTCTTTCGCTCGCATGGATATTGTGACCGCGTGCATGGTGCCTTCCCTGGCTCATTTGTAAGGTTTGTCCCGTGAGGGAGACCCTGCCGTCGGTAGGGTACACCTAGATCGTTGAGCGCCTCCAGCTTTGGCCTTGGCGCAGACTCTGCGAGGTGCGCGTCCCAGCGGAGATGACTCTCCAGGAGAACATAATTGCCCGCATTCTCTGGGATCTCAGGTCCACAGCATCGGCCAGTCCTACGCGGAGCTACGAAACCGATTTCCACTGTGGAGTTGCCCAGTCAGACCGGAAGTGTGGGCCCATGCGAGTTGGTGCGGCGAAGTATTCGCAGCCTGGGCAGCACGAGTCACCCGTGGAGGGCGAGCTTGCGCACGCTGGGTGGGGCGATATCCATACCCGGCTCGGTCATCCATGGAGGCTCGGAGGCGGGCCGGCAAGGCCTCATTGTCGCACTTGTGGCGATAAGTCGTGGTCAGCGTCAATAGCAGATGGAATTACGGAGATGAGACCGGGAAGTCCTGAGCGTCCAGGCAACCGGGGTCGTCGACCACCTCTCAGCTTCGGCAATCGCTCGGGTGTCATCCACTCCTGGACGGTCAGCTCTGCCGCGTGCGTGAGACTCTTGTCGTTGACGGTCTTTCGGTCGGGGGCTCGTGCCATGTCGCCGATGCCGGCCCCTGAAGGATTGAGGTCACTCGCAGGGTAGACGGCCTCTGTCGCCTTCTCGCGTTCGCTGCCGGCGTCATTCGTGACGCGCCTCCACGCGGACATCATCCACGAGCACGGTCGGTGACGTTGAGACAGATGCTCGGAAGACCTACTTCCATCGAGATCGTATCAGCGAGCACGATATGATTCTACGAGCCGGTGTAAATGTTGCGTGCGACGAGGTGTGCCACGACGACCGATGGGAGTTTCCAGGGGCAGGGCGACACAGCGCTAGTCTGGCCGAACCGGGGACTTCGAGTCGTGAGTCGCCGAGGGCAATGATCTAGGGCTAAATCTCGTACCAGTCATCGCCGACCGTGCCCGCCCGATTTCGGACCCGTACGCGCGTGTCACTCTCTACTACCGAGTGAGGGGGGACGCTCCGTACGAGCCACACGTTACCTCCGATAACGGAGTGGTGGCCTACGACCGTGTCGCCCCCGAGGATGGTTGCACCTGCATAGACGGTGCAGTGGTCACCAATGGTGGGGTGGCGCTTTTTATCCTGCAATCTTCGACTGACGCTGAGCGCCCCGAGGGAAACGCCCTGGTAGATTTTTACATGATCGCCGATCTCAGTGGTCTCGCCTATCACCACGCCGGTGCCATGATCGATATGGAAGGAGCGTCCAATGCGAGCCCCTGGGTGAATATCAATCCCCGTCCTCGCGTGCGCGTCTTCACTCATCATGCGCGCGATCAGCTTTGCGTCGTGTCGCCAGAACCAGTGAGCCGCACGGTGCGCGAGGATAGCCCGTACACCTGGATAGCTCACGATGACTTCCTCTCTCGCTCGCGCCGCCGGGTCTCCTTCCAGCAAGGCATTGACGTCGAGGGAGAGCAAGTTCCTCAGCTCAGGCAGAAAACACAGGAACTCCATGGTGAGCGCGGTCGCCTCCTCTTCGACATGCGCCGCGGCCTCCGCGTCTTCGTCGCGAGCGTGGCGCTCCCAGCGAAGGTTCTTGCGCCATTGTTCACGAATGTGCTCAGCCAATGTCGCGAGTTTGGTGCCAGTGATGTAGGGAAGATTCTCGCGCGTGAGGCGTTCTTCTCTTGTAAAACCGGGGAAGACCAGGCTCTCGAGGTCGATGAGCACCTGCTCTACGGCCGAGCGGGAGGGGAGTTCCAACGCACCGACGTGATTGATGCCGCCTTCCTCTTCGTACGACGACAGCAGAGCCTCGGTGATCGATCGCAAGGTACAAGCGCTCATGGTTCCGTGCTCCCGGGAGGTGAGGGTCGAGACTGTCAGGCCCTGGGGTCGGCGCCGGTCTGCACCTCGTGCAGGAGTCCACGATAGCTTTCGAGACGCTCTTCCTCGATCTCTCCAGCTTGGACAGCGAGCTCAACTGCACACCCAGGTTCCCCTTGGTGCAGGCAGTCTCGAAAGCGGCACGAACCCGGCTCGATGTTTTCAAAGCCGACGAAATGGAGCGCGAGCTCCGCCGGCGTGATCTCCACCAGACCGAATTCCTTGATGCCGGGGGTGTCCACGAGTTCTCCCCCGGTCGATAGGCGGTGCAGCGTCGAGACCGTGGTCGTGTGTCGACCCCGACCGGAGGCATCAGACAGTTCCCCCGTCGACAGCTCTAGGCCGGGTACCAGCTTGTTCACCAGGGTGCTCTTGCCTACACCCGAGTGCCCCGTCAGCAGTGTCCGTCCGTGGGTACGAATGAGTGTCCGTAAGCCATCGCAACCGTCGCTCGTCACCGCAG
>JBMTAX010000555.1:0-2845 GCA_049429145.1 Myxococcota bacterium | reverse complement strand
GCTCGCGCGTGCACTCACACGAAGCGTAACCGCAATGAAACCCGAAAGGGCAGGTGTCTTGTTCTCCGAGGCACACGTCGGAGCAGTAGCGGTCGTCCCCATTTTCCACGACGACCGACACTCCCAGGAGCGGGTTCACGCAATTAAAAACGCTCGCCGGCTCTCCGGCACCGGTGGCCCCTGGCACGCAGAGTTTGTCTCGTTCGCCTGCGAGGCGCCGACAGTCAAACCCAGCCGGGCAGACGTCGTCGTCGCTGCACGTGGCGGTGCAGATGTCGGTCTCCCCGAAGTACGTGTCGAGCGCAGGTACACACGCCTCGCAGCTGGCACTGCACGGCGCACCAATGGCCGTGCGAGGTGTGGCGGGGAGGCGACAACGCCCATCTAGGCAGCGAGAGCCATCGGGGCAGTCGCTTTGGCTTTCGCATGACGTGAGACAACGCTTCGTCGTGGCATCGCAAAGCTCACATCCTGGCGCGCTGCACAATGCTCCAAGCAGCGGCGGGGTTGTCGCGGCGGACACAGCAGCGCCAGCGTTGACCCGGCCGTAGCCGAAGCCGCGGCTGTGGCCATACTCGTCGTAGTCGAAGATGCTAGCGAGGTCGCTGCCGATAACGGCGGGCCAGTCCACCTTGTCGGCGAGGATCTTATCTGCGGTGGAGGTGAGCAGGAGCCTGACTTGTTCGGCGGTGAGGGTGGGATTGTGGCTCAGCAGGAGGCCCGCAACTCCCGCAACGATGGGGGAGGCCGCGCTCGTCCCGCCGAACGCAGGGTTGTATTCACTCTCGGTATAGCCCTCGCTGCCGGTGACGTCGGTGGTAAGGATGCCGTAGTTGTCGGCCTCGACGGTGCCGCCCGCGCTTGGGGCTGCCACATCGATGCCTTCACCATAGTTTGAGTAGAGCGCAAAGTCGTCGAGGTTCGTCGACGCTGAGACCGCGATGGTCAGCGGCGTCGCTGCGTAGGCATCGAGGCCCACGTCGGAGGTCTCGTTTCCTGCCGCGAACACAATGACGGTGCCGAGGCCTCCGCGCCCCCGGCTCCGGGCGTATTCGAATGCATCACGCTCGGCTTGGGACAGCGGGAAGTAGATACTCGCTCCCGGACCCCATGAGTTGTTGATGACATCAGCTCCCGCGTCGACGGCACGAACAAAAGTCTCGGCCACCGTCAACGACGCGCCGAACTCGCCACCGAGCAAACGAACGGGGTAGAGCGAGCACGAAGGACAGACTCCCGTGACCCCAATGCCGTTGCCCCCCCGCGCAGCGATGGTTCCGCTCACGCTTGTGCCGTGGGACTCGCGAAACGGCAGTGAGTCTGGGCACGACGGCGCATAGTCGTTGCCATCGTAGGAGCTGCTGCAGCCAGCCTGGGGGTCGTCGTCGTCGCTCACTGCATCGAAGCCTCCGACAATGTTGTCTCGTAGGTCCTCATGCGCAAGGTCGGTGCCGCTGTCGAAAACTGCGACGACGACCCCTGCGTTGCCCGTCGTCAACTCCCAGGCTCGCTGGGCGTGGATCTGGCCTGTGCCTGGCACGGTGTCATTCCCGGATCGGTCCAAGTGCCATTGCGCTGCCAGCAGAGGGTCGTCGAGCGTGACTGAGGTGAGCTCGTACTCGCGATACAGATCGGGCTCGGCAGAGAGGACTCCCGGCAGCGTCGAGAGCATCCGGCCGGCCTCGATGGCGTCCCACGCCGCCTTAGGGCCCACTTCAATGAGCGCCGTGTCTGGCACGAGCGCGCGACGCAGCAACCGACCGCCGACGAGGGGAAGCGCAGCGGTCAACACCTCGTCGAGCCGGCCTGCCGTCGCAGTGAGGACCAGCCGCTCATCGTAAAATGCGCGCCCGCTGCGGCGCCGCAGCCCCGGATACACGTTGTCGATGCCTGTCGCGGTGGCGAGGCTCTGCGCCAACTCGACGAGCAAAGCGGTCGGGAGCTCTTCCTGAAACCGCACGACGAACAACCCGTGGGACCGCGCCCTTACTACCTCTACGAGCCGCGGCCAAAAGTCGCTGCCAGTCGTGAGCTTGGAGAGGTGGGCTTCGACGAGCAGCGCCAGCACCTCGGGGCTCCTCGATGCCGTCGCGCGCAAGGCTAGATGATCGCGGGTGGACTCGACCCGGATCGGCTGGCCCCCTGTCACGAGTTGCCTCGCCTCGAAGCGCCCCTCGACGGAGGTAGGGTTGGCATGCACGACGAGCGGAAGGAGGGTGACCGAAACAGCAGCGAGAAGATTGCGCATGGGTCACCCGTAGCACGTTCTCGGCCAGACAGAAGAAGTGTCTAAGTTACTGATATCGAGGGAGAAATGGCCGCGGCGATGGCTTGCAAGAGCGTTAGTTTCGCGAACGCCCCGAGGGAGAACCCTGCGCACACCTCGGCCACCTCACGCTCGACACCGGCACCCGCGAGCCTACAGCCGCAATTCCAGTAGTGGGACGTCGTCGAGGGAGGGCAGCCGATGGGCCGCCACAGCGCTGCCGAAATACCTTTGGAACGCGCGGAAAGTCTTGTCGGTACGCAGCCCCCATAGCTCACGCTCCACCTTCGCGCATTGGCCCAGCCTCACCTCGGCTTTTCCCCAAAGCGCAAGCACACCGGGCAGGTTGCCTTCGTGCACCTTCAGGAGCGCGGCGGCGCATTGCATCAGCCCCTGCAGGAACACGCCGGGAGGCAAGGCCTTATCGTGGGCCCGCCAAAGCGGTTCCCATACTTCGTGGGCCTCCCACCAGTAGCGATGGTGGAAGAGGTCGACGCCGAACAGCCATAGAGGATCGATCATCCACGCAAGGTGGCTGGAAGTCGCTGCAGCGCGCAAAGGGCGCCCGTAGAAGTGTCC
>JBMTAX010000554.1:0-2848 GCA_049429145.1 Myxococcota bacterium | reverse complement strand
CGACGACTCACCTCGCAAGGGCGCTGAGGACACGGAGGGGGCCGAAAGGCCCCTTTCGTCTACTTGGGTCTTCGCGCTGGTTGCGCTATGCCCGCAATTCAGAGGGGTCTCACGGTGGTCTTCCTGCGTGCTCTCACGGCTCTCTTGGTTCTGACAGCCATCCCCGCGGCGGCAGAAAGTCCAGCCCGGCTGAAGACCGTGGTCATCGGGGTCTCGGCTCGTCGTGGCATCGACCCTGCGCTGGCGCCAGCGCTCAGTGACGTCGTGCAGAGTGTGTATGCTGCGGACTCACGTCGGCAGGTGTTCGGCCGCGATGACCTCCAGCGTGTGCTGCAGTTCGAGGCCGAACGTGCAGCTGTCGGCTGCGATGCCGGGGCGTGCCTCAGTGAAATCGCCACCGCCCTCGACGCCGATCGATTGGTGACTGGCTCCATCGACAAAATCGGCTCTACTTACCTTCTCGTGCTCAACGAGATCGACGCCCGCACCGTCGAGCCCCTCGCGCGAGCACAGCGGCAGGTAGCCCTAGATGAAGACCAGGTGGTGAAGGCCATTACGGAGATGTCCCGGGAGCTCCTGGCCCGCGCCTTGGGCGCGCCGATTACTGCGACCACCGAGGTCGCGGGCGCTACGGTGACGGAGAGCCCGGAACGGGGGTTCCTGCTCATCAACGTCCTGCCGGAGGGGACAAAGGTGCTCCTGGGCGGACAACCGCGCGGCGAGTCCCCGCTGCGTATCGGTGACCTGACCGCGGGAAGCCACCAAATCGAGCTCGTCGCCACAGGATACGCCCCGGTGTCTGTAGAAGCAGAAGTGTTCTCGGCAGGCGAGACCGTGATCAGCGGGAAACTCGGCGTGGCCACGGCCCCCGAAGCGGCGAAGGCCCCGCGTTCGCATTGGCTTGGGTGGTCGGCGCTGCTTTGTGGGGCGACGAGCTGCACAGGGGGGCTCTGCCTCGGTGGCGCTCTTGCTGACGCAGGGCTAGATGACTCGACTTCTGACCCAGTGTCAGATGACTCGACCTTGACGGCTGTCACCCTTCTTCCGATCCTCTGTGGTCTCGGCGCCTGTGGCTATGGGGCCTATGACGTCTGGCTCTCCGATGGAGACGCCGAGGAAAGCGCCCCACCCACGCACCAACTCGTCGTCACCCCGCCCCTCGGAAAGGGGGCTCCTCGAGAGCTCCGGCTCAACGCCGTCACCTCCGACGTGATGGCCCATTAACATCAGGTGACACAGCCAGCACCAGCGTCGCTCAGCGAGGCTCGCTATGCTTGCGGGCGTCATCGATGAGCTTCGCGAGGGTGTTCATGGCGTCGAGGGGGGTCATGCGGTTCAAATCAAGTCCCGCCACGCGGGTGACCATCTCTTCGGCGAATGGATTCGACGGGGCCACCGGTGGCTCACGCTCATCGTTGGCCGCCGCGCCGCGAAACAGGTCCATCTGCGGCCGAGGCAATGCGGGGCGCGCCCTGCCCTTCGGTGCCGGCCGCGATGACAGCGACACGGGTGCGTCTCCCTCGAGACCTGCCAGCACCTCCCTGGCCCTGGCCACCACCGGAGGCGGCAACCCTGCGAGACGCGCTACCTGAATGCCATAGCTGCGCTCGGCTCCACCGTCGGCGAGAGTGCGGAGGAAGACGATGTCGTCGTTCCACTCTTTGACGACGACATGGGCGTTCCTGACGCGGTCAAGCGAAGACGAGAGTTCGCACAGCTCGTGGTAGTGGGTCGCGAACAAGGTGCGGGCCCCCACCTGGTCGTGTAGGTGCTCGGCGACGGCCCACGCGAGGCTGAGCCCGTCGAAGGTGCTGGTGCCGCGGCCGATCTCGTCGAGCAGCACCAGGGAGTCAGCGGTGGCGTGCCGCAAGATATGTGCGGTCTCGGTCATCTCCACCATGAAGGTCGAGCGGCCTTGCGCGAGGTCATCGGCCGCACCGACGCGGGTAAAGATGCGGTCGCACACGGAGAGGGTGGCGCTCGCCGCGGGCACGAAGCACCCTGCTTGGGCGAGCACCTGCACGAGGGCCACGGTGCGCATGAGCGTGCTCTTGCCCGCCATGTTGGGGCCAGTGATGAGGAGCAGCTGCCGCTCATCGCCTGAAAGCTCGACGCTGCTTGGCACGTAGCGCTCCCCACGACCCGACAGAGCGGCTTCCACCACGGGATGGCGAACATCTCGCAGCGTGAGCCGACGGTCCGTCGCGGGCAACAGCGTGGGCCTGACATAGCGAAGCTCGTCGCTGACTTCTGCGAAGGCGCCAAGGGCATCCAGCTCTGCTACCCGCGCAGCGACGTCAAGCAGCCGGGCCGCGTGGGTCGCGACCTCGTCGCGCAGCTGGGTAAAGAGCTCGACCTCACGCTGCGCACGCCTGGTGTCGGCGGTGGCCACCTGCTCCTCGAGCCGAGAGAGCTCCTCGGTGACAAAGCGTTCGGCGTTGGCCACGGTCTGCTTGCGCCGGTAATGCTCCGGGACCCGCCCGAGGTGTGTCTTCGTCACCTCGAGGTAGTACCCGAACACCCTCGTGTAGCGAATCTTCAAGCTCGGGATGCCCGTGGCTTCGCGCTCTCGCGTCTCGATGCCCACAATGGCGTCTCGACCCCCGCTCGCCAATGCAGACAGCTCGTCGAGGTCGGCGTCGAAGCCGCTCTTGAACACAGGGCCCTGACCGAGGGCCAGGGGCTGCTCTTCGAGTAACGCCCCCTCGAGGCGAACGCAGACGTCCTCGAGCGTGTCGATGTCTTGTCCCCGCCGCGACAGCGCGGGAGCCGCCGCGAAGCACAAAAGCTCACGCAGCAGGGGGAGGCGTTCGAGGCTGGCCGCTACCCGCGCGACCTCGCACGGGTA
>JBMTAX010000553.1:0-2854 GCA_049429145.1 Myxococcota bacterium | reverse complement strand
CGGACTGGCGCTCGCGCAGCGCAAGGCAGACGCAGAGAACAATGAGACCGCTGCGAGCGTCGACCTCATCCGTCTTCTCGAGCTCGCAGACACCTTCGTCACCATGGACGCTGCGGGGGGCTCCCCGAACCTGACCGAGGCAATCCTAGACCGGTGTGGCGACTCCCTGCTCATGGTCAAGGACGACCAGCCAACGCCCAAGACCGACATCGAGGCTCTCGCCTGGGAGGCATCCACCGCATCCACCCCGTCGTGAGGGGCCACCGCGACCGAGGTCAACAAGGGCCACGGACGCATCGAGGAGAGGACCTGCACTCTCTTCACGTCTGCCGAGGCCCTGTCGGCCACGATGCGGCGGAAAGGCCAAAGAGCATTGGGCGTGCTCGACACCGTTCGCGCGGATGCCATCGACGGTAACGAGCAGCGACGCCAGCGCGCCCGCGAGCTCATTCGAGGGCACTGGGGCATCGAGAAGGCGGTGCGCTGGTCTCTCGACGTCGGTTTCAGAGAGGACCATCTCAGCGCACGAATTGCCTACCTCGCTGCCCACTTCTCGGTTCTTCGGAAAATCGCGCAGAACCTCCTCAGGACCCCCCCTGAACCAGGCAGGCAGAGGAATCTCAGGATGGCCAAGAAGCGGTTCGTTTGCGCAATGGCCCCCGAGGACCCGCTCAACGTCCTCACGGTCGCTGAGGACAGTTCCTGACCCGACTTTGCGATAGCCCTGCGATCTTGGGTGGGGGGCGCCGAGCTGCGGCGCTTATCCCCGGTCCGTCCGTCGTTCTTGCGGCCTCGTCCGCGGCGGTACAGAGGGGGCTGATCGACGACGCTTCAGGGATTCTTGTGCCCGTTCGATCGCGCGTTCTAGCTGGCGCCCGAGCTCTTCGAAGGGCAGGGATGCAGCACCCTCTTTCGCGATCACCACCAGATCGTGGTCGGCGAAGAGGAGCTTGCGATGCCGCAGCCAGTGGCGCAGACGACGCTTCACCAGGTTGCGCTCGTGGGCTTTGCCAACTTTGCGAGGGACCGTGAGACCCACCCGCCCATGCTGCCCCCGACGCACCGGGCGCACCAACACAGTAAGGGCGTCCGCGTTGCCACGGACACCCACTCGAGAGAGAAACGAAAAATCCCGTCGTCGCCGAAGGCGCAAGGCGCGCGGCAAACCGAAAGCGGCGAGTGCCACGCGGACTTGCTCGGGACTACTTCTGGTAGGTCGTGGGGACGAGGTTCTTACGGCCGTGCTTGCGGCGACGGCGGATAACCTCACGACCGCCCGCGGTGGCCATACGGGCACGGAAACCGTGCGTACGGGCGCGCTTGATACGGGAGGGCTGGTAGGTGCGCTTCATGACACAAACTCCACAGCGGCTGAAACACAGCCGAACACCCGACAGCATGTGCGGGATTGCAGCTGACCTGTCAAGACCGGAGCGGGAATTCGCCCAGAGACTCGTACTGCCCGGGCCGTTCCCCGTGAACGCGGCGCCACACCTCAAGCTGCGTCACGAGAAAGGGCGGGGAAACCGGGGCGTCTGCGGAGACGCGCAGTGCCGCAAGATCGCGATCGCCCGCCCTGTGCCGCGCTTTCGCAAGGGTCACATGAGGCACAAAGAGTCTGGGCTCGCCCCCGAGTGCCGCAGCGAGGTGCGCCACCTGTTCCGCCCCGATGCGCACATCGAGCCACAGCACCCGCAGCTGCGTTGGCGAGCCAAAGGACCCAAGACCCCCGAGGGCCAGCGGGAACACCTGCTGCTTCGACGCGACCCGGGCCACTGTTTCTGCGGCCTGGCGCGGGGCGATGCCGCCGGGGCCCCAGTACCGCAAGGTCAGGTGCAGGTCGGAAGGGGAGGGGTGGGACGCCCCGGGAGCCATGGCGCGAAGCCGCTCGAGAAAAGGCGCGAGTGCCTCCTGCACCGCCGAGGGCAGAGAGATCGCGGCGAAGAGGGGGCCGTGGGCAGGGGCAGCGATCACGATCGACTCCGATGCAATGTCGAGATCAGACCCAGGATCAGGGGGTCTGAGGGAGAGATCCCCGGTCCCGGGAGCGTAAGGATCTTGTCATCTCCCCGAAACATTTGGGGGTACGGAGCCGGTGTTCTCATCTCGATGTCAGATCGCCCGTTCGGGAATGTGGACGGAGGCGATGACGTCAAGCGCTTGTTTGAAGAATGTTTTTCTCGAATCATTCCGGATGTTTGGCTTGTATGTGTGCGAAGTCTGCAGGGCCCGTCTTGAAACCGCCGAGATTCCTCTGCTACACCCTCAAGACTCCCCTCGGAGGGAATGCAATGTCTGCGAACGGCCCTTTAGCGACCAGATCGTGAGACATTGAAAGTCCTTCTCTCGGGCCCCGCAGAACCTTACGCCGCCGAGCACATCGGAGGAGTTGTACTCTTCCATTGAGTCCCTGTCTCTTTTGTATGGTGAATCTTCGATGACGCGTCTGCCTCTCTCCCCTGCAGCCCGACCTGGTGCCACCGCGCTGGGCGGGGTCGATGCCATGGGGGGAGAGACCGCGGAGGAGCTCGACGCCGGTGAAGAGCTCTTTGCGGCGATGCTCGAGGGTCTGTCGCAGCGCGTCAGTCTCTTCGTTTTTCGGGGTTTCTTCGAGCCGCTTTTTCCCCTTCGCCTCGATGACCGTCTCCTGACCTTGGCCGCGCCGTCTGCGTTTCATCGCGACTGGCTCCGCGACCACTACATCGACCTTCTCGAGCAGGCGGCGAGCGAATGCCTCGGTGGGCGCGCCCGGGTGGCGATCGTGCACGACGAGCGCATCACGGGGCCGAGCCGACCACCGCCGCGTCTTGGCCACACGCTGCCCCCCGCTGCGGGGCCCCCCACTGCGGGGCCC
>JBMTAX010000552.1:0-2855 GCA_049429145.1 Myxococcota bacterium | reverse complement strand
CCCCACAGGAAGTTCCCCTGGTGGTCGAAGGCCATGGCGCCCACCACGATCTCCACATCGCCATCGCCGCCGAGGTCGGCCAGCGAGGGCCCGCCCCACCAGAACTTGAACTGCCGCGGGGTCTCAACGCTGCCGTTGAGCGCATCGGTCTGCCACTTCACGACGCCGTTGTGCTCGATGGCGACGAGACCGCCCGTCTCGCTCTGGTCGTGAAAGACGCCGGCGATGATCTCCACCTTGCCATCGCCGTCGATGTCACCCACGGCGATGGAGCCCGCGGGCTGGATGCCCCCACGGCTGTCGAGGCCGAGCTCGTTGTAGCCGACGCTCCACAGAAGACCGCCGCCGTCGCCGCTCACCGCGCGCAGCACGCCGTACTCGAGGTGGTCGTAAGACGGGATGAGGTCCGTCGCGAACGTGGTGTAGATGATGTCGGGGGTATCGCGGGTGTCGATGACGCCGTCGCCGTTGTCGTCGGTGAGGTTCGCCACCGCGGGGGTCATCATCACCTGCGTGCGGTCGGCATAGGGTGCACCGGCGGGGATCTGAAAGCTCCACTCCACCTTCGGCGTGAACGCGCCCACCTCGAAATCGAAGATGCAGTTGCCGTCGACAGGCAGGCCTTCGAGCCGGGTGTTGTCGGGGTCACAGACGTCACCGACATCGTCCTGGTCGGCGTCGGCCTGGTCGGCGTTGGGCGCCAACGGGCAGTTGTCGCTGGTGTCGGGCACCCCGTCACCGTCATCGTCGGTGTCGCAGGCGTCGCCGTCACCGTCGCCGTCGGTATCGGTCTGGTTCGGGTTCGACACCCCTGGGCAGTTGTCATCGGCATCGGCCACGCCGTCGCCGTCATTGTCGTCGCAGGCGTCGCCCACGCCGTCAGCGTCGTCATCGAGCTGGTCGGGGTTTTCCACCAGCGGGCAGTTATCGCTGGCGTCGCGTACGCCGTCGCCGTCGTCGTCATCGTCGCAGGCGTCGCCACGACCGTCTCCGTCGGTGTCGGTCTGCTGGGGGTTCGCCACGTCGGCACAGTTGTCGTCGGCATCGCTCACACCGTCGCTGTCACCGTCGTCGCTGCAGGCGTCGCCCACGCCGTCGCCATCGCGGTCTGCCTGGTCAGCGTTCGCCACCAAGGGGCAGTTGTCGGTGCCGTTCGGCACGCCGTCGCCGTCTTGGTCGCCCTCGTCGTCGCACGCGTCGCCCACGCCGTCACCATCGGTATCGGCCTGGTCTGCGTTCGCCACCAAGGGGCAGTTGTCGTCGACGTTGGGCACGCCGTCGCTGTCGGGGTCGCCGTCGGCGTCGCAGACATCCCCCTGCCCGTCGCCGTCGGCGTCGCCCTGGGAGACGTTGGCGGCCGTGGGGCAGTTGTCGTCGGCGTCGGCGATGCCGTCGCCATCTTGGTCTTTGTGGCAGATGCCATCGAGGCACACGCTTGGGCCACCCGCGCAATCGCTGTCGAGCATGCAGGGCTCACCGTCGTCTACGGGCGAGTCGCCGCAGCCCTCACAGGCGGTGACGAAGAGGGGGGCAGAGAGGAGAGCGATCAGTGGGTACCATTTGCGCATCATAGACCCCTGGGTAGGCGGGCGAGCCCAGGTAGGATATCGGTCTACATGAGGATGCCAATACGACAGCGCCCCCGGAGGGGCGCCCGCAGAGCCGTAGAACTGGAAGGATGGTCGGGGCGACTGGATTCGAACCAGCGACCTCCTGTACCCAAAACAGGCGCGCTACCAAACTGCGCCACACCCCGAGCGGAGGGGTGTGTAGCGCGCCTGGTGACGAAGGCAAAGCAGATCCCGGCGGCGCCCCTCTCATGGTACAAGAACGAGTGATGTCCCAGAGCGTCATCAGCCCAGCCCGGCAGGCGCGTCGCCTCCATATCCTCGAGGCCGCCAGGGCCTTGCTCGGCAGCAAGGTGGGCCCCGATTTCGACCCGGTGAAGGCCCCCCTGTGCGCCATCGATGTGGTCATGGTGGCCGGCAGCCCGTGGCTCAGCGACGGTCTCGAGCGGGACTTCCCGAAAGACGAGAGCGGCTACCGCAAGATCGGCGGCGGCGCCAACACCCCATCGCAGGCCTATTTCTTCCGCTCGGTGGGCAATCTGATCCACTACCTGAAGCGCGCCGGCTTCTATGTGCCGCGGGGCGGCGGCGCCGTGCCCTGCGCGGGCATGGCGTGCTTTTTCGAGTGGGACGACCGGGGTCGCTTCAACTTCGCCCCCCACCGCAGCGGCATCATCACCGAAGTGAAGGGCGGGCGGGTGACCCGCGCCGTGTTCGCCTGCCCCGCAGGCCCGGGGGGAAGCGGCTTCGTGGTGCGCTCGGTAGATCTCAGCCACGGCGACGCCCGCGATCTGGCCCTCATCGGCTACAGCGACCTGCCCTGACGAAAAGATCTGGAGAGGAATGTGACCCGCCCCCGCCTCCCCGCGTACTGTAGGGGGAAGAGTGGAAGCGAGGGAGTGTGCGCGTGCCGCAGTCGAGCGAAACAACCAGAAGCCGGCGCTTTGTGGCGCGGGGTGTGACCATGCTCGAGGTGATGGTGGTGGTGGCCATCATCGGCATCGTCGCCGCCATCGCCACCCCCAACTTCGGCCCCATGCTGCGCGGCCAAAAGCTGCAAGCGAAGGCGGAAGAGGTCGCCAGCTTTCTTGACCGGGCCCGGCGCGACGCCTTCGCTTCCGGGCGCTGTGTGAAGGTGCGCATAGAGGACGACAAGCTGGTCGCAGGCCGAAAGTCGGATGCCACGGCGGCGGCGAACTGTTTTCAGGTACAGGACGGCGCGGCCATCACTGGCGATTTCGACACCCTGCTCCCCCTGCCTGTAGAGAAGGACACCCTGACCCTGAC
>JBMTAX010000551.1:0-2857 GCA_049429145.1 Myxococcota bacterium | reverse complement strand
GGCGGAACGAGCCGGGTGCGCAAATCGACGAATGTCGATTTTGCCTCACCCTGCTCGACGCCCTGTCCCTCGTCTACCCGCCGATGTCCGCGCACTGACCGCTGAGGCATACCTGCGGCGCGCAGCAGTCGAGCGACGTGGCGCACGCGCCACAGACGCCGTAGTCGCCCGTGGTCGCGTCGAGAAGACATGCCTCTCCTGCACCGCAGGCACCGAGGTCGCAGCGGCCGCTGCACTCGGGGCCAGGAGGTGGTGGCGGGGTTCCGCTGTCTACCGCGCTGCCTCCGTCAAGGGGCAGACCCGCATCGATGCCCGGCAAGGTGCCTCCGTCGAGACTCGGGTCGACACTGCCGCCGGAACCACCATCGGCACCGGCATCGACGCCTGCAGAGCCGCCTCCGTCGGCTGGCCCCCCGTCGACAGTACCGTCAGGCGGCGGGGCGCACACGTCGCCAGCGCTGCGGATCGCTGAGTCGAAGTGCACCTCGGCGTTGCCATTGAGTTTGAGTTCGTTCACGAAGAGCGAACCGAATACTTTGAGGGAGGCCTCTGGCTCGAAGGTCGCGTGCGGCGCATAGAAGTTCCCGCCAATGGCTGCAGCGGCGCCGATGGAGACGACGTTGCCCCCGACGTAGGTGCGCACGAGGTTCGGTCGCGCGGCGTTGCCGAAGGTGCCTGTGCCGTCGATCAGTAGGTTGCCCGCGACGAAAAGATCGATCTCGGCGTTGCCCGACCCGTCGGAAGTCACCACGTTCAGACCGCCCACCTTCATGTCGCCGCCTACCATGATGACGACGCGACCCTCGGCGATGATGGTGGCAGCTCCACTGCCCCGATCGATCGACGAGAAATAGTAGCGGCCGCAGGGCAATGACAGCTCGGCTGGGCCCGCGTTCGGATCGGCCCATACCGCGGGGTCGATAGCGGTCGACTCGATGCCCCCGTCGAGGGGCAGCTCGTCCCCACAGGGGCAGGGGAGGATCTGCGGGATGGTCGCCGCCGTGGGGGTCTTGTTTACCTGTCCGTTGCTTACCCCGACGGGCTGATAGAGAGAGCCGCCAACCTCCCACGTCCCCTCGAGGGCACCGCTGCTGAAGACGTCACCGCTGACCGTCATCGTGCTGCCTTGCTTGCGCACCGACCCGAAG
Organism: Myxococcota bacterium; assembly: GCA_049429145.1. Classification (GTDB taxonomy): domain Bacteria; phylum Myxococcota; class UBA727; order UBA727; family CAYLZW01; genus JBMTAX01. Next base: position 1,709 of record JBMTAX010000551.1, on the reverse strand, counting down.
GCGTAGAGGTTGCCCCGAATGAAAGCACCCCCGTTCGGGAGGTTCAGCACTGGACCGCTGGTCAGGTTGTCTTCGTTGCCGATGTGCAACGAGCCACCGATCTTCGCGCTCTTCTCTGGGAAGATGCCGTTCACCCCGACGTGGCCATCATCGCTGGGCGTTTGGTCGGCATAGGCGCCGAGGTCCGAGTCGAAGGCGTCGGTGCTGATGCTCGCGTTCGCGCCTCCCGTGGTGATGGTGTCACAGGCGCAGATGGCCCAGCGGAAGATGCTCTCCGCAAGGTCACCGGCGCACTGGCCGGACGAGCCCGTGCCGCTGGTGGATACCACGGCACCCTGGCCAGCGCAGAAGTCGTCGAGGGCCTGCTCGAAGGGGTCTTCCGCCAGAATGCCTCCGTCTCCATCGGTGGCACCGCCGTCGTCACTCCCGTTGGTCCCGCTCCCGCCACCGTCGCCGACGCCTCCGTCGGCGAGCGTATTGCCTCCGCCTCCGGTGCCCGGGGTGCTGTCGCTACCCGTACCTGCCTCACCGCCGTCCGCCGTGACGGCAACCGCGGGGTCACAGTTGCTGCAGCCCAAGACCAAGAAGAGCGGAACAAAGACGAAGCTGCGCGAGCCGAGCGGTCCGAGACGTAACGCCATGGTGCCTCCAGTGTCCGTTCCACTGTAGCGCACCTGTTTTGTGCAAGCGCACTGAGCGCCTGTACGAACACCTCCCCGTGGGTGCGTTACGCCTTCGGCAACAAGTCGTCGAGGCTCACCCGGGGGGCGCCTGCAGCGGTGACGACCCGCCAAGCGTGGACGCCCCAGAGGTCATCTGGTGTGACCTCACGCATCAGCGACGTGTAGGCGCAGGACGAAGCAACCGCCGCACCGACTTCGGCTGCTGCGGCGCGCTGGTCAGAGCTCGATTGGCTGAGATGGCGGGTGGCTGGGTGGTGGCTTGCCATAATGCTCCTCCCTCAACACCCCAAAACGGTATGGCGCCAGTGCACGACCGGGAGCGGTAGACCGACCTAGTCACGATGACCGATGGGCCGCGGCTGAGAGGGGCCCGTAGCCCCGTGTAGCCCCCGCACAGGTCATCGGTCCGCGGTCGGGTGTCGCGCGGTCTTCTGCTGGGTGCGTCATCATACCGTGAACGGAGTGCGCGGCCTGCTACGATGGTCGTCATGGACGACGACCAAGAGCGCCTCCGGCGTATCCTCACGACGTGCCGCACCATCGCTGTGCTCGGTGCCTCCGGCAAAGCAGGGCGACCCGCCAACTATGTCCCGACCTACCTCGTCGAGCAGGGATACTGCGTATTGCCCGTGAACCCGCTCTTCGCCGGGCAGTTGCTCTTCGGCGTCGAGGTCAGATCGACGCTGTTCGAACTCAGGCAACCTGTCGACCTCGTCGACGTCTTTCGCCGCAGCGACGTGCTCCCAGAGCACATCGAGGAGATCCTCGCGATGCGCCCCCTGCCGAAAGTGGTGTGGCTCCAATCGGGCATTCGTCACGAGGGCTTTGCCCGGTCGCTGCAGCGCCACGGCATCGAGGTCGTGGAGGATCGCTGCACGCTCGCCGAGCACCGCCGCCTGGTCGCTAGCGAGCGCTAGCCGGTCGCAGGTGCGACTGCAGCAGGGCTCGCCGGCGGCCCTGTCCTAGCATGGTTCCACGACGAGGGAACCCACCGGTAGTGGAAGACACATCTCTCGCGCTGTAAGT
>JBMTAX010000550.1:0-2858 GCA_049429145.1 Myxococcota bacterium | reverse complement strand
CACATCGCCCGCGAGGAAGCCCGCGACGATGTCCTGGCCCGTCACCTGCCGGGGGTTGTCGTCGCTGACGCGCACGTAGCTCCTCGGGTAGCCAGGCTCTTCGGCGTCGGGTTCGTGGCTGTCAGAGTTTGCGGTGCCGACCACACGTCGACCCGCACGCAGAAGCTGAAACCAATCCTCGACGACGCCCGGGTGCAGAATCTCACCGCCTTCGCAGCGACCGGCGGCCAGCTGTGCCTCTGCATCTGCCGTGGTGCAGGTGCAGTCGCGCAGGGTGTCGTCACAGTCGAAGGCAGGGTACTCCCGCACCACCTCGCCCGGGGTCAGGGGACAGCAGCTCACCGGGTCGAGAGGGCGTCCGAGGACGGGGTCCTCCGGCAAGCCTGTAGGCACGACATAGTTGTGCAGTAGCTCGAAGCGTTTGCCATTGAAGACTTCGAGGGCGTCGAAGTCCCACGAGAATTCTGACGCTGCGTACTCAGGGCGCTGTTCAGTATTCGCACCGATGAGGCCCGATTGGCCCTTCACCTCGAGTGATTCCTGGTCGAGGACGTATTGGTCGAAATAGCCGAGAATCGAATCGCGTGGGTGGTTTACCTGTACGATGACCCGATCCACCTCGTCGGGACAAATCGAGGGATCATTTCGGTTCGCCGATAGGCAGGCGGGATCTTTGGGCGCGAGGGCACGCAAAGAATCGAAAATCTGCTGTGGGGTACGCTCGGCCCATTGAAAGGAACCAAATGTGCGAGACGCGATAGTGTTCTCGTAGCGACCGGTTCCGTCGCCAGCCAGGGCCCCATTCCCTCGTCGGAGCGGAAACCCATTGAAGTGACCCCGGTCGATGGTGGTCAACTCGAGACCCACGAGGGAATGCACGAAACGCTCTAGCCCGAGCTTGCCGATGGTGGGCCCATAATCGACGACATAGTTATGATCGGTAGCCACGACGAGCTCGAGGCCTTCGCCTGCGTAGCTCGTCACCCGATCTTCGAGATTCGCGAAGGAATCGAGGCTGTAGATGCTGTGCAGGTGAAAATCAGCGGCGATGTACCCTTCGGTGTCGACCACACGACGTATGGATGCGCTCAGCGTGCGCGTACTGCCAGGAGAGATCTCCACGTCGGGGATCTCCACGCGTTCATACTCTGGGCCACGCGTGACCACGACGGTGTAGGTGCCGGGTCGCGCCTTCAGCGTGGCTACCCCTTCTTCGGTGTAGGTGAAATCCTCGAGGTAGCGGCGCGTGCTCGGCTCGTCGGTGTCGGGTTCAAAGTCGGTGTAGCGGTAGCGCTCCCCGAGGCTGAGGTCGAAGAGCCAAGCTCGCGGGTCTGTGCCGATGGTCTCTTCAGGGGCTGTCCCGACGAGAGAGACTTTCGCTGGCACCGGACCGACCCCCGGCTCAATGACGGTGACGAGGAGGCGAGCGGCGCCCGGTAGGGTGAGCGGCACGAAGGTCCGCTCCCCGGTCTTCACGCTGAACCCAGCAGGCGCGGTGGCCTCCCTACCTTCTTTGAGGAGGACCACCGCGTAGTCACCCGCGGGGAGACGGGCACGAAAGCGACCCCCGTCGTCGCTGTAGAGCTGCGTGACCTTCTTGCCTGTGGGGTCTGTCACCACGAGGGAGACGCCTTTTACCCCTTGTCCACCATCGGCATCGCGCACCTGGCCTTCGATCGAACCGGTCTCGGTGCCGAGCAGGTCGTGCACGACGTCGCTGACACTGGCGACGTCACCAGAGCCAACGATGAAGTAGCGGGTGAAGCTGTATTCGTCGGCTCCCCCGGCGGCGCCGTCGTTGGCGGCCAACACAGGTGGGGGCAGGACTTGGAAAACCCCGGTGAAGGCCGAGGCCAAGAAGGGCACGTGCAATGAATGCGGTGTCGCGTCGGGAAAGAACTCACGGTTGTGGTACGCGAAGTTGAGTTCCGGGTCACTCGGTGAGGCCGCGAGGAGCCCGTAACTCACGTCGGGACCGGCGGAGGCGATGAACTCGGCGGCGAGGCCTGGTAGCGCCGGGAGCGTGATGTTCTGGGCTTGGTAGACCGCCTCGAGCCGGAAGCGCGTGTCGAAGCCCGCCTCGTGCGGCAAGAACACTTTGTTTCCTGCGCCGAAGAGCAGCACGTCGCCAAAGGGGGAGGGTACCGTGATGCCGAGAAGATCGTTCGGCAGCGTGAGGTCGCGCTCAGGGAAGGCGACGTTGTGAACCGTGGTCACGATCTCGACGTAACGTCGACCTGGGGCGAGACGATATTTCGTGGTGAAGAGCAGGTTCGGTGCTTCGCGTGGGTCGTCGAGCAGAAACTCATTGATGGTTTGGGTCAGCGAGAGGAAATCGCCACCATATCCTCGAACGGTGACCTCCGCGGTGGCGCCGTCGCGGCCGTCGCCGGTGACTTCGATGGCGGCGAGCTTCCGTTGTCCTGCCGGGTCATCGGGGTCGAACACTTCGCTGGGCGCGAGCGCTTCTAGGAAGAACGACGGGAACAATTCACCGAAGTTGTCTCGGCCACCGCCTTCGTTGGAAGTTCCCGGACCAGTGCCGGGCCGCACGAGGTCAGCGTCGATGAGAGAGCCACCAAAGACGCCGAAGCCGCGCGAGAATCCCTCGTCTTGGATGATGACGCGGATCTTGTCGTTCTCGAGCAGGAAGTCACCCACCTCGCCGAGGGCATTGGGCCCGCCGATGAGCTGTGCACGGCTCGTCACCCGGTACGCACGCGCGGCGGGAGCGGGGTCGGTGCAGCCAGCGGAGCTGAGCCCCATCAGTACTCCCAGCGTCGCCGCGAACAAGTTCCTGCTGGGCCCTCGGGGGAGCGACGCGTGGGCGACAAGGGGCGTGGTGGGCACAGGGACCT
>JBMTAX010000549.1:0-2868 GCA_049429145.1 Myxococcota bacterium | reverse complement strand
GTGGTGCCGACCGGCTCAGTCGACGGCGCGGAACTGCTCGTAGATCTCTTTGACAAGCTCGGGCTTTACGAAGGGGTTGCGATCGTTCGTCCCGGTGAAGTTGCGGAAGCCAGCGGGTCGCCACAAGAAGTCGGGGTTGTCGCTGGTCCAGCCACCGTTGACTGCCTTCCCAGCCGAATCGAACTCAAGCCAGTACCTGTAGGCGCGCGGGGTGTTCGACTCACCGAAACGCACATCCATCTCGAAGGCGACCACGTTGGTGTCGGCAGCCACGGGCCCGTTGTGCCCGGCCTCTTTGGGACGAGAGTCACCCTGCAGCGGCGTTGCGCTTTTCAGCGTCGCACCGTGGAAGCTGTAGTTCCACACGTGGTCGCCGGAGTCGCGGTCCATGGCCGCGGCACGCCCTTCGCCAAGCCATTGCAGAACGGTGGTGTGAAACTCGAGCGGAGAGATGTCCTGTGCGTCTTCGCGAGCGAGATGTTTGACCTCGGAAGCCTTCACTGTCCGCTCAGTCCCATCTGCTTCACGGAAGGTGAACTCTCGGGTGGGGTCCGTCTGGGCGGGGTCCGACACCACCATGAAGTCGCCATCCCAACGCCACATCCCCTGCCCGCCCCGCAGCTCGGCAGTGTCGACATTGACGAGCTTGCCCCGCAGCTGCGTGCCGTCCTGCAAGACGAGCAGGTCGGGCTTGTTGTCGTAGCGATGCCCGATGAAGTCTGTTCCGTCGGCTTGGCTGTCGGCGATGACGGTGAGCAGCCCGAGGATGTCTTGCCGGGTGAACTCGACGCCATCGAGGCTCACGACATCCTTGAGGGGCTCTTTGAATAACACGCCAGCGAGGGCGACCTTGTCGCAGCTCCCCCACCAGCCGACGTCCAAGTTGCCGTCGACCTTGCCGTCGCCGGAGGTGGGGTTGGCATAGAATAACGACTTCCGCTCTACGTCGCTGAGTTCCGCGCCCGTGTCCTGACGGAAGAAGCGAAACGAGACCGCGCCGTCGTCACCGGTAATGCGCTCTCGTCGAATATCGCGCACCTCACCATCGATGGTAGCCCGAGGCACGAGGTCTTCACGTCGGCCCACCGCCGCGAAGTTGCCATCTGCACCGAGGAAGTCGACCCGCACCCCGTCAGTGATCTTGCCGTCGCCGTCAAAGTCGATCCCGGTGCTGGCCTCCGCGTCAACCTCGAGGAGGCGAGAGCGATTGATCATGTGGCCGTTGTCGCGCTCGCCGATGAGCCAGCCGAGGGCAGGCTTGCGTTCGAAGGACATCGCCTTGGCTTCGGCCTCCATCCCACGGGCGCGGAGCAGTTGGTCGAGCTTGTCGAGAGGCCCGCTTCGCGCCCACAGATGACTGGTCGGCGAGCCGGCCTGGTCGTTGCCGCCAGAGCCAGCCATAGGCCAATAGGTGGTGGTCCACACCCGACCCACTTCCTCGTCCCGCACATCAAAGGAGTCAGGATTCGTGCCCCGCGCAGCCTCGTAGAGATCAGACCGTGTGTCGTGATCGGTATCCTTGGCGTCGTAGCCTTTGGCAGGAGAGTTGCGCCCAGCCTCCAGCAACTTCTCGGCAGCTTCGTCGACGACGCGGGGGTCAACGGCGGCGCCCAGGGCCCGCAGTTTTCCACCGTATTGGGCGAAGACCGCGAAGGCCGCCTCGGGCGTCGAAAGCTCCTGCCCCCGCTCTGCCATCTCACGGGCAAAGGTGGAGGCGAGTTCCTGGATGTCGGTGACATCCGCGGCGTAGCGAGACGCGGTAGGATTGGTGCCTTGCGCGATCGGCGGCTTCGGTGCAGGCATGCGCCCGGTGTCGAGGAAGGCCTGCAGGGCTTCGCGCGCTTCAGGGTCAAAACGGTCGCCAGCCTCTGCGAGGATCTGCTTGAGGTCAGCGCGCTCCCGTGGCGAGACCCCCAGCCAGTCTTTGGCGAGACGCGCGAGCTCTTCGACTTCCGGGCGGGTGACCCGATCGTCGGCGATCATCTTCTCGAACGCCCTCTGCAAGCTCTTATCGCGCAATGTGATCGGCATGAGGTCTCCGCTGCAGGCTTCCTGGCCCAGGCACAGCCACAAACGTCATGCGCTTGGAGCCGCGTCTACGCTCGTGATAGTGGTCAAAAGAGAGTTTTGGCGCTTTTTTTGGTGAGCACAGTCGCAAGGAGGCGAAATGGCAGGGATCCTAGTCGACTGGCCAGCGCTGGAGCTCGCCTTCGAGAACCACGCGCCGCAGCAACGCACGTACCTGGACCGCACCACGGGCGACCTGTTCACGTTCTTCGAGGGGGACAACAGCGACGCGTCGGAGCGAGTGAAGCAGCGGCCAGCGGAGCATGTGCGGGTCGAACCCATTCCGAGCCGCGAGCAATATCGGATGATGGAGCTCTTCATCGACTCGGTGACGCATGAGCCTCTCAAGGAACAGCTAAAAGACTCTATCGTCGGCAAAGGCGCGTTTCGCCGCTTCAAGGATGTGGTGGGCCGGTTCCCCGAGGAGCGCAAGCGTTGGTTCGCGTTTCGTGACGTGCTGTTGCATCGATTCATCATCGACTGGCTGAAGGCTGCGCGGCTCGAGCTCACCACATTGCCAGATTGGTCGTTGGAGCTGCCGGAACCCGGCGAGGTAGACGAGACCGCTCTGGCGTCAGTACCTGTCGGCCTGCCGGTAGAGGGGGACCGCCAGGAAAGCGACGACGTGCGTGATTACCTGCTCTCCTGGGCCCGCGCGCACGGTACCGAGTACAACTACCTGTTCGGGCCGGCGGCCTTCGAGCGACTTGCGCAAGACATGGCGCAGGAGTTCACCCTTCACCGTCGTCGCTAGGGTGACGCGCCATGCCACGAGAGGAACTTGCGTGGCGGGCGCTGCCT
>JBMTAX010000548.1:0-2872 GCA_049429145.1 Myxococcota bacterium | reverse complement strand
CCCAGGTCATGCCTGAACTCGTTGGCGGCGATGCCGACCTTGGCGGCTCGACGAAGACCGTGCTGAAGGGGGCAGGAAGCTTCTCCGGGGTGACGGGCACCGGTCGCAACATTCACTTCGGTGTGCGGGAGCATGCCATGGCGTCCATCGCCAACGGCATGGCGTATCACGGTGGCGTCCGTCCCTTTACCGCGACCTTCTTTTGCTTCGTCGACTATATGCGACCTGCAGTGCGCCTCGCGGCGATGAACCATCTCCCGGTCATCCACGTCTGGACCCACGACTCCATCGGGCTTGGGGAAGATGGGCCGACCCATCAGCCCGTGGAGCACCTGATGGCGGTGCGGACCATTCCGGGACTCGTCACCTTGCGTCCCGCCGACGGCGAGGAGGCCGCGCAGGCGTGGCTCTTCGCCCTGGCGCGCACGCAAGGTCCAACGGGTCTCGTTCTCACGCGGCAGAAGTTGCCGGTCCTCGACCGCTCCGGCCTTGGCGGTGCACAGGGGCTCCTGCGAGGCGCCTACACATTGCGCGATGCCCCAGGGGGGCAACCACAGCTTCTGCTCATTGCCACTGGTTCCGAGGTGGCATTGGCCCTAGAGGCGCAAGAGCGGCTCACCAAAGACGGAGTTGCTGCCCGGGTCGTGTCGATGCCGTCGATGGAGCTCTTCTTGGCCCAAGACGAGGTTTATCGCGAGAGCGTCCTCCCGAAAGCCGTGCGTGCGCGCGTCTCCGTGGAGGCTGGCGTTACCCTGGGCTGGGAGCGTTTCGTAGGCGACGCGGGTGTTGCGGTGGGAATAGACCGCTTCGGTGCCTCTGCTCCGGACCATGTGCTGTGGGAGCATTACGGCTTCACCGTCGACCACGTGGTGGCGGCGGCCCGCACGACCCTGGCGAGGTCGGGCTCCCACGGGTGACGCACCGCGTGGCGTCATGCGTGAAATAGCGAGAGAGCGAGGGGAGCGGTACGCTAGCCTCGCTCTTCACTCGGAGGCGCATCATGAAGGAAGCCAGCATTCCGGTCGTCGACCTCAAAGACCTGCGCAGTGGCGGTCCCCGTCGCGCCGCTTTCGTTCGCACCATGGGGGACGCCCTCCGCGACATCGGTTTCTTCGCGGTACGCAACCACGACGTCACCCCCGACGCTATCGCTCTTGCCTACGAAAAGGCTCGTGCCTTCTTCGCGCTCCCGCTCGACCAGAAACGGCGCTATGAGCTGGCAGCGAAAAAGGGGCAGCGCGGTTTCACGAGCTTTGGCAAAGAGCACGCAAAAGGTTCGCAGGCGCCCGACCTCAAAGAGTTTTGGCAGGTGGGCAGGACCGATGTCCCCGACGACCACCCTGTTCACGGCGTTTACGGTGGTAACCTCTGGCCGGAGGATGTCACCCCCGGATTTCAAGGAGCACTCACCCGCCTCTATGAGGGCCTCGAAAGCCTTGGGCGCGAGCTACTCCTCTGTTGCGCTGAGTACCTCGAGGAAGAGACCCAGTGGTATGAGGACGCCGCGATGGAGGGCGACACCATTCTGCGTGTGATTCATTACCCACCGGTTGCAGCAGATGCCGCAGTGTCGAGCATTCGAGCTGCCGCGCACGAGGACATCAACCTCATCACCCTGCTGTGTGGCGCAACGGCAGAGGGACTTGAGCTGCTGCAAAGAGACGGGAGCTGGCTCCCCGTAGTGGCCGGACATGACGAAATCATCGTCGACGCCGGGGATATGCTGCAGAACGTCACCAATGGGCTCTTCAAGAGCACTACCCATCGCGTCGTGAGACCCGCGGGTGAACTCGCCGATCAGCCGCGCTTCTCCATGCCCTGCTTCCTACATCCACGCGGCGACGTGGACCTCACTCCTCGCTCACGATGCCTCGACCTGACCGGCGGCACGGCCCGTTATCCCTCCATCACCGCGGGGGAGTATCTCGCGCAGCGCCTGCGAGAAATCGGACTCGCCTAGCAGGCAACCGGGTCCCCGTTACACCGGAGTTGTCGACGATGACAGGGGTATCCGAGGCACGTCGTCTCTGCGTCTTCGCGGGTTCGCGTTCCGGCTGCGACCCTGCTTTTGTTGCTGCTGCTCGCTCCCTTGGTGGCGCGGTCGCCGCACGAGGTCTCGAGCTCGTTTACGGTGGGGGCAGCACGGGGCTGATGGGCGAGGTGGCTGCGGGGTGCCTGGATGCAGGGGGCACCGTGATCGGGGTCGTCCCTCGCGAGCTCTTCCACGATGACCAGCTGGACCCTGGCCTCAGCCGAGTCATTACGACGGCAGGCATGCATGAACGCAAGTTGCGCATGACCGAGTTAGCAAGCGCCTTTGCGGTATTGCCCGGGGGGTACGGAACCCTCGACGAGACGTTCGAGGCCATCACTTGGCAGCAGCTGGGTCTTCATCACAAACCGCTCGGCTTTCTCGACGTGAGTGGCTTCTTTACACCGCTGCTCGCGTGGCTCGAGCAGCTTTCCCAGCTCGGCTTTGTCGGCCTGACATGTCCCCGCCCGTTGTGTGAAGCCGATCCTGAGGCGCTTCTTGCGAGGCTTTACGGGCCCAACATCCCGCACTCCCTGTCGGCTCGCACCCGCGGCAAAGCTCCGCTCGTTCCGTGACCGCAGCGTTCTCCATGGGGGAGAGGTGAGTCCCCCTGTGAGAGGCGCAACGCGACGAAGAGGCAACCGTCGACGGCACCGGCTGCGATGGCGTCCCAGTCGTCAGTGCACACCCGCATTCACTCGTCGTTTTGCTGCCGGCATCGACCTTGCTTCTTTCTCGACGGGGGAGGGGACGCGGGCGATGAGCCGACGATGTCGGGCGAATGCGCAGTGAAGGCGTGACGGCAAGAGACCTCGGGCGGGCGAGGAAAATTGCCACGGT
>JBMTAX010000547.1:0-2881 GCA_049429145.1 Myxococcota bacterium | reverse complement strand
TAACGCGTCGGGCGAAAGAGTCAAGCGTTGCGTTTGTGTTTTTGTGAAGAAACTTTTTTTCTGTTTTTTTTCAAATACTTAGGCGGACGAGATCGATCACCTGGGCCCGGTCTCTCCCAGGAGGCGGCCGCGGATGTCGCGGCGCGAGATCATCTTGAGCCGGTGGGCGCGAACGATGGAGGTGAGGTCGAAGATGGCGCGGTCCAGGCGATCGTTCGTGACCACGTAGTCGTACGTCTCGAGCCCGGCATCGATCTCGGCACGTGCCGCGGCGAGGCGACGTGCGATGACGGCGTCATCGTCAGTCCCACGCCCGCGCAGACGGGACTCCAGGGTCTCCATAGAGGGAGGCACCAGAAAAATGAGACAGGCCTCTGGGAAGCGCTGGCGGATCTGCTGTCCGCCCTGGACATCGATGTCAAACAACACGTCGTGGCCGCCCCGCAGGATCTCATCTGTGGAGCGGGCGCTGGATCCGTAGCGGTTTCCGTGTACTTCAGCCCATTCGATGAGCTCCTGCCGCTCGATCATCCCATCGAAGGCGCCTGCGTCGATGAAGTGATAATCGACGCCGTCGCGCTCCTCGCCTCGAGGTGCACGGGTGGTGAAGCTAACCGACAGCTCGAGCTCTTTGTCGCCCTCGAGGAGCAGGTGCCCAAGGGTGGTTTTGCCTGTGCCGCTCGGGGCACTCAGGACTACCGGAAAACCTTTGCGAGCCATCTGCCTGCAACTCTCTCTCTGCCGCGCCACTGCTCGGCCTTCATGGGGTGCGGTTCGCCTGGAGTTAGACGGCGCCGATCGCGATCTTGTCACACGAGCTTGCGTTCACTCGACGTTCTGCACCTGCTCGCGGAGCCTCTCTATTTCGGTTTTTAGCTCTACCACGGCGTGCGCGGTCTCTGCGTCGTTGCACTTGCTGCCGAGGGTGTTCGCCTCCCGCATCAGCTCCTGGCAGAGGAAGTCGAGCTTGCGACCGACGCTCTCGGTGCCCTGGGCTATCGAACGGAAGTGACTGATATGCATGGCAAGTCGGGCCAGCTCCTCCCGTACGTCGACGCGGTCAGCGAGGATCGCGGCCTCCTGCGCGAGGCGCTCGGGAGCGATGTTGGCTTCTGCAGCGAGGCCCTCAAGCCGTTGACGTAACTTTTCCCGCAACCTTGCAGGTGCGTCTTGGGTCCGGACTTCGAGCTGCGTGAGCAAGGACTCGCAAGCGGTGAGCCGCGCCTCGAGTTCGACGAGGAGCGCATCGCCTTCTCGCCCCCTCGTAGAGCGGAGGTCGAGAAGGGCTTCGCCAAGAGCCGCTAGCGCTGTTTCTTTCCACTCCTCGGTGGCGTCGCCTTCGTCGACCGCAACGAAAAGTTCGGGTCTCCGCATCAGATCGCCAAGTGACAGGGATACACCGACATCGGGTCGTTCCGCTGCGAACGCCACCAGCTGGTCCACGATTGTAGCCGCCGCCTTCGAGTCGAAGCGACATCGCGAAGCCTGTGTGTCGCGCGCCAGCTGCAGACTCACATCGAAGCGCCCTCGGTCGAAGACGCGCCGCACCGTGGCGATGACGTCCTGCTCGAGGAAAGCCAGCTCTCGGTCGAGGCGCGCGCGGGCCTCGAAACCCTTCTGGTTGACGCTTTTCACCTCACATCGCACGGAATACGTGCTCGCCGTGGCGCTGCCTCTTCCGAACCCCGTCATGCTGCGCATCTTGCCTCCGCCGTTTCTGCGCGCTGGGCTACCTCAGCGGGGGCCGACGGTCGACGGATGAAAGGCTGACCGAGGTGGCGAGGCAGTACCCCGGCGGTCAAAAGCCCCCGCGGAGCGCGATGCCGGCGTCACCGGGTCCGGGTGCCCATTCGATCCAACGATGACGTGCCTCACCCCCTCGGTCGAAATGCAGGCTCCACGCGGCGGCAGCCATGCTGGCACCGACGGCGGCACCAACAACGACATCCTCGGGATGGTGCCGGTTGTCGGATAGCCGCGTGGCAGCGGTGAAGAGCGCCCCGGCGTAGAGTGCCCCGATGCCTGCGGCGGCGGCGGCGGAAGAGGCCGCGCCGGCGTCGGGAGGTACGATGAACGCTGAGCCAAGCCACAGGGACAGATAGGTCGCGAACGCAAATGCAGCGGTGCTGTGGCCGGAAGGGAACGAGCGAAAGCCATCCCGGTACTCGCTCGCGGAGATCTGAAAGGACGGATTCGCGGCACAAGTGACGAGAGCGGCGCGCGCTGTCAGCCCCTGGCAAGCTGCTGCCTCATAACGGTCGCGGAAGTCGGGCCGGAGTCGACCGATGGTCACCTTGAGAGTGCTGGTCACCAATGCGGACGCTGTAACTGCTGTCAAGCCACCGAGGAGGAGGCTATGGGAACGGTGGAAGTCCCCTCGGCGCCAGAAGTCCGTCACGCCGGCACTGCCCAGCAAAATCAGTCCGGTCCCGCCGAGGGCCAGCGCAGGCACCGTTTCCCGGAGGTACGGTCGCCCGATCAACGCGTCGAGGCGTGGGTCTTGGAGGACCGAAGAGTCAGGAGAAGCTGGGTCAATCCGCGGACCGAACAAAGCGGGCTGCGGCGGAAGCGCGGCTCCGACATCGAAAAACTCGAAGGCCGCGACGCTGACTACAAAGGCCCATTCAGGGCCGTACCACAGGGCGTAGTCGACCCACGATGGCGTCAGAGTGCCGCTCGACGCCTCAGGACCATGAAGTGGCGGGATCTCTGGCACCGGCGGAAGCGCGAGCGGGGGAGGCGCGGCCTCGAAAGTCTCGATGGGCTGGGCTGCCGACGCAGACGGTTCCGCTTCCGGGCCCTCTGCGGAAGCCTGAGAGGTCAACTGCGGAGGAGGGAGAGACGCGTCAGCGGGGGGTTCGACGCTTGTCGAGCCCGCCTG
>JBMTAX010000546.1:0-2881 GCA_049429145.1 Myxococcota bacterium | reverse complement strand
ACCTCACGAGCGCTGTAGTTCTCGCTGGCCCGTAGATAGACCTCTCGCTTTTCAAGGGGGCCGATGGGCACTCCCGCCACGATGAAATCCTCTTCGACCCTCGTCGTGGGGGCGACAAATCCCACCTCTTCAGGCGAGAGCGAGAGACGATCAACTGCGGGTGCTGGCGTGGTCTCGTCACCGTCGCTCGTATCTTCTGTGACGGCGCTAGAGCCGGCGAGCGGAACCATTGCCGCCACGAGTCCCAACGCAAAAAGTCGTGACGACGCTCGCATGGTTTGCGTCATAACAGCCGCCCAGCGAGCAGCTTCTCACGACGCTTCTCCCGCAGCCGGCGCAAGGCTGGCGCGAGGATCTCGCCAATGAGGCTGCGGTAGTCGAGACCCGCCGCCTCGGCGATGATGCAGAGATCGGAGAAGCCTGGGGACAGCCCTGGCAACGGATTGCATTCGATGAAATGCGGTCTCCCTTCGCGGTCACAGCGAATGTCGATGCGGGCGACGTCGCGGCAGCCGAGGGCGGTGAAGGCCCCGCGGGCGAGGCGCTCGATATCGCGGCGCAAAGCTTCATCGATTGCCGCAGGCACCTGACCCTTCACGTCAACCTCTCTGAACTTACTCGAGAACGAATATACCGGGTGCTTGTCTTCTTGAGGACGCAAGAACACGATTTCCATCGGGGGCAAGATCCGCGGCTTGCGTTCGCCGAGGAGGGCCACCGTGAACTCCCGGCCAGGCAAGAAGGTCTCGACGAGCACCGGCTGACGATAGCTTTCGATGAGCTTGCGTGCCACCGTCCGCAGCTCCAGTTCATCTTCCACGACGTTCTTGTCGAGGATCCCCTTGCTGCTGCCCTCGGCGAGCGGCTTGATGATCAGCGGGAAAGTCATATGACGCGGCAGCCGCTCTTTTCCCGTGTGCATCACCAGCGATGGGGCTGTTCGCAGCCCTGCCTCGGAGACGAGGCGTTTGGCGAGAGCCTTGTCGAGGCAGAGAGAGAGGGCCGTAGGGTCTGAACCCGTGTAAGGCAGCCCCAGGAGCTCGACGAGAGCAGGCACCTGCGCTTCGCGAAAGCGTCCATGGATGCCCTCGGCCATATTGAAGACGACATCGACACCCGCCGCAGGGAGCAACGCCGGGAGTTCTGGTGTGGCCTCGATAGTGACGACGTCGTGACCGTAGGAGGCGATGGCTTCCCGCACGGCCTCGACGGTCTCCTGGGTGTCGTACTCCGCTTCGGTATCGACGCCGTCTGCTCCTGACACACCTTTGCGGCGGAGGTTGTACGTAAGCCCCACGCGCACCGAGTTTCGACGACGAGGGCGGGGCGACTTGTAGCGCAGACCATGCCGCTCAGCGGCGTTCTCGACGATCGCACCGATGACCTTAGGGAGGGTGTCGAGCCCGGCGAGCGCGCTCGAGAGAAAAATCGATGCTCCCTGCTCGAGGCTGGGCAAGGCGTTCACCTCGAGGAAATATAGATTTCCATCGGCAGCCAGTCGAAAATCGATGCGCCCCGCATCGCGGATGCCGAGGGCGCGGAAGATGATGCGCGACAAGCGGATCGCTTCCTCGCGCTGAGCGCTGGTGATGCGCGCAGGCACTTCGACGGTCACAGCTTCGCTGGCGCTGGTCTTCAGTTCGTAATCGTAGAGTTGATAGCGACGTGTTCCGATGACCGACTCATCGAAAGAATACGATGCAGGCTCGAGCACACCCCCGGTGGCGGGGGAGGCCTTCTCTACGAAGGGAACGACGACGTCACGGCCGACGATGAACTCTTCGACGAGCAATCCCGAGGGGAACCGGCCGAGCAGTTCGGCCGTGCGATCGCGTAGCTCTTCTTTTGATTCGACTACGGATCGCACCGTGATGCCCATGGAGCTTCCCTCGTAGTTGGGCTTCACGATGAGCGGAAAGCGCAGATCGCAGTTGGCGAGCTGTGCGACGTCGTTGACGAAGGTCCAGCGCGGGGTAGGCACGCCATGCTGCGCGACGAGGAGTTTCGTCAGCTGTTTGTCGAGGGTGAGCGCACAGACCCATGCATCCGACCCGGTGAATGGAATGGCGAGCCGATCGAAGAGCGCGGGAAAGAACGCCTCACGGAAACGACCGCGGGTGCCTTCAGCAGTGTTGAAGACGAGATCGGGGGCGAGCGCTTCGAGGCGTGCGACGGTGCGTGAGGGAGGACCCGAGACCTCGACAGGCTCGACGTCGTGGCCAAGAGAGCGCAGCGCTTCTGTGATCGCCTGCACGGTCTCTGGTGAGTCGAACTCTGCCTCCTCTTCGGCGTCAGTGAGCTGGAGGTTGTGGGTGAAAGCGATGCGCATGAGGGCTCCACGGTCCGTCGGGTGCTGGAACGCTGCTGGAGCCATGAAAAGTCCGCAACCTCGGCCGTGTGCGGTCAGTGCGGATCTCCCGGTGCCGCACCAGGGCGGCGTGGTCCTCCCCAGAGTGTGGCTTCTGGGCCACTTGGCATGGGGACCGGTGCGGGTGCTACCGTCAAAGGGAGCTTTGTCGCGCTTTGCTACCGGGCGCACGTCGCCCGAACCTCAGGTCGAGGGGTTGCGCGAGAGCCGTGGAGCACCCTTGAACTCGAACACCAGTGAGCGCGCCCGCGCCCGCGCTGTAGGGATCCAGATCGGACGCTTTCCCCCCGGTCGACACAACGCCATCACCGACGTGAAAGGCGTGAAGGTGGGGCACAGCACCATCATCCGCGGGCATGGCGCGCTGAAGAAAGGGGAAGGGCCGGTGCGAACGGGGGTCACTGCGGTGTTGCCCAACGCGGGCAATGTCTTTCACGAGCGCGTCGTGGGCGGTGGCTTCGTGCTCAATGGCGCCGGTGAGGTCTCAGGCCTCACACAGGTCATGGAATGGGG
>JBMTAX010000545.1:0-2882 GCA_049429145.1 Myxococcota bacterium | reverse complement strand
TGCTCAGCTCCATAGAGGTGAAGTCTTCGGCGGAAGCGAGCATTTCGTCGTAGGTACGCCGCTGATGGGAGTCGAGCAGCTTGTCTTCGAGCTGCTCCATCAGTGCCCAGAGTTCGCGAGCGAGCCCGGACACGGGGTCGATATTCTTTTGGCCGAGCGTCTCCTTGCCAAAGCGCTGCTGATAAGCCTGCAGCGCGGTGCGAAGCTCCGCCTCCTTCGCCGTGCGCGGTAGTTGCAGTACCGCATAGAGGTCACGCCCCTGCGCCCGCAGCCACTCGGAGCGCACCAGCGAACAAGCCTCTTTGTCGGGGACGGTATCGCCGAGCTCCTCGCTGCGAACAGGACGCGGCACCCCCCGCGGGTCCCCGGGGGGATCCGTGGGTAGGCGCAAGAGCCCTGCGACCCACATGCCGTAGAGGTGCCCGCGTAGGGGGGCGCGCTCCGTGGTGGGCGCCACGTCGATAGCAGCCAACAGCGCAGAACCGCGCAGCGGTCTCTCCCCAAGGGGTGCCCGCAGCGGGGACTGAGGGACGAGCCTTGCATACGCGGCAAGCCCATCGACGAGGTCATTCCCGGCGGTGAGCGTGTTCTTCGCGGCGCGCTCGATCCAAGCGTCGATCATCACGTGGTCAGGGCGCTCGTGGAACCGGCGCAGCAGAATCTCATACATATCGAAACTGGAGATGGCCAATCGATCGACCTCACTTTGCCCCTCCGCGAAACGCATTTCGCCAGCGCGCCATCCTGCAGCGAGGATGAGCCGAGCGCGCGCCTGCTGCTCGAGCTCGTCGAGGAGGGTCTCGGCATCACAATGCTCCAGAGCCAGTACAGCCTCGGCAGCGCGGAGTTGGTTCTCCTGCGAATAGGCGAGCACAGCGCCGAGGTCGCCCTCTCGCAACACGCCGCGTCTCACGAGGCGGCTGAGCAGGCGGTGCTCCATCGAGTTGTCCATGGCCCCGACCATGACCCCCCGAAGAAATGCGACTTTGACCTCGGCATCGCGAAGCGACAGGGTCAAGACGCCGGTGGCCTCGGCCCGAGCCAAAGTCAGCAAGGTCCTGGCAGCACTGTGGACATCGACGAGAGGCGACGGGGTGGGCCCGGGCAGACGCGCGACAGCGGGAGACGCAACGGTAGGTCTCGGCTCACTTTCACTCTGGTGCGGGGTCCCAACGTGCATCGCAGGAGTCATGGCACCGGTGTAATGCTCTGCGAGCTCCGCGAGCCGAGCTGAAAGTGCAACGAGGTCACCCGGGCCAGAGAACCACTCGTCCACGGCACGTAGATCGTCATCGTGCACCAGCGGCTGCGTGCCCACGATGGCGATGGCAACTCCTCGCCCTCCGGCGCTCCCTCGCAGTTGCCGTGCGAAGGCGAGGGACACCGTCGATTCCCCGGCATCGACGAACAGAACGACGTCGAAACGAGCGGGCTTGAATTGCAGAAGCGCCTCCTGGGGTTCGGCGACCAAAGTGATCGTGAACCCTCGGGGGGCGAGTGCCTCAGACCATCGGGCGTGTGCAGCGGGATCTGCATCAGCGAGCAACAATCGAATCGTCATGATCTCTCCGTCGAGCGAGCGTAGATCACCTCGGACCTCGACGGCGAGTCCTCCTGTGCCCCCACGGCACTCAGGAGAGAAAAGGCCTAGCTGCAGCGCCAGTGAGCGGGCCTACAACTGAGATCTGGTTGCGGCAGCGTCGTTCCATTCGAAGAGTGTCGGTCATGCGTCTCCTGCTGGCTCAAACTTCCCTCGGCTTTCTCACTCTCGCAGCCTCCTGTGCTGAGCCCTCTGACCTGCTCGTTTCCCCGGTGATGGTGCCCTGTGAAATGCAGGACGAAGCCGCCCCCCCCGCCACCCTACGCCTTGTGACCTACAACATCCGATCCGCGCAGAGTTCCTCCCTCGATGACATCGCAGAGGTCCTGGACACCCTCGATGCTGACGTCATCGCGCTGCAGGAGGTAGATCACTTCACCGACCGAAGCGAAGGCCTCGATCAGGCCGAAGCCCTCGCCGAGAGGCTCGGTATGCACAGTGCCTTCGCGGCATCGAGGTCAGAAGGCGTCGGCGACTACGGTGTGGCACTGCTCTCTCGTCACCCGTTCAGCGAAGTAGAGCGATTGCCCTTGGAGGAGGGCGAGGCACCGTTTGAGCCCAGGGTCGCCCTGCGCGGTGAGCTCTGCGTGGAAGGTTTACCCCTCACGGTGATCTCTGTGCACGCAGACGTCTACCCTTGGGCGGCCGCACAGCAGGTCCAAGGGCTCGCTCACAACCTGAAGAACCGAACCGCGGCGGCGGGTCGAGGTCCCCCCATATTGGTCGCGGGTGACCTCAATGCCGAAGCCCATGAAGCAGGGCCACGCGCCCTCTCCGCTCTCGGTCTCATCGATCTCGGCGCGACCGCCGAAGAGGCTTCCACTTTCGGAGCGCGACGCATCGACTATGTGTTCGCGAGCCTCGAACTCGCCGAACAAGTCATCGAAGTCGACGTGCCCGAAATCAACGCGAGCGACCATCGCCCCGTCGTCGTCAAGCTGCGCTGGAAGGGCTCCCCCATGGATACCTAGGGGGGCATGACGCTGCCTGACGAATGAATAGACGCAATACGCCCTCACGGGTCGACGCACGGTCTCGCCAAGGCTAGCGTCGGCACCATGCGAATCGACTTTTCTCGCTTTGCCCTCTGTGCTGTCGTCGGGTTCCTCGGATGCGCGTCGGTGCCTCAGTACCGGCCGGTCTACGACCTCCCGAGCGATCATCGGGTGGAACTGGGTGTCGTCCCGCAAGCAGGCCTAGGCGTGAGTTCTCAAGATCGGAGCCCGACGGGGGCGACGCCCGGTGCGACGACCTTCGTCATCGACCGGATGTCAGCGGAGCT
>JBMTAX010000544.1:0-2891 GCA_049429145.1 Myxococcota bacterium | reverse complement strand
CCGTCACCCGCAGCGTTTGTCGTTGGATGTTCGCCGCACTCCGGCTCCGAGCGGGAGGACCCACCGTCTTCGTTTCGACGAGGAGACGCTCATAACGCGCTGTTCTCAGTAGGTTGTCGAGTCGCTTCAAGGCCTGCTGTTCGTTGAGCCGCACCGACCCGTCGTCGAGAGCGGCTTCGAGGGGGACAACCAGTGGATGTGCCGGTGCATCGAGAAGCAACTTGACGACGTGGGGAAGGGCGCGTCCTTTGCTCCCCTCGGCCAGCAGCGTCGTGGCGAGCATCGCCCGTGCTTCCACGTCGAGGCCACGGCTTTGTTCTTGCGCGATGAGCTGCTGCAGCAGCGAGGTGGCCGCCGGAAACTCCCGCGCCGCGATGTGCGCACGGGCGAGCTCTAGGCGCAGCGAGCGAAGCAGGCCAGGGTACCCGGAGAGGCCCCCGCCCTCGTCCAGCGCACGGACCAGGGGAAGCGCCGCCTGCATGCCGCCACTTTGCATGAGCAACTCCGCTCGCAGAGCCTCGACCGCGGGTTTCACGACAGCGGGCAAGGAGACTGAGCCAGGGAGTCGGTCGAGGGCCTCCTGTGGTCGATGCTCAGCCTGCAATCGCTGACTTTCACGCACCGCTTGGCAAGCGCCTGCTAGCGCGGTGGGGTTGAGCTGGGCGCACGAGGGCGCCGAGAAGTTACCCGCGGTCGAGGAGGCAGCGGGGAGGGAATGCAGAAGCGGAACGACACACAGCCCCAGCTGCGCCACGCGTCGCGCCCTGGTGCTCAGACCGGCACGCCTCATCACGGCATCTCCTCGGTATGGCGGGCGGTAGGACCTTCGAACTCAGAGGTCGATGATCCCCTGGCGGATCCCTTCCGTCACGGCCTCGACGCGGTTCGTGACGTCGAGCTTTTGGTAGATGTGCTCGAGGTGAGTACGAATCGTGGCTTTCGACAAGCCGAGGACCTTCGCCGCTTCGTTGTTGCTGAGCCCTTTGGCGATGATCTGCAAACACTCGAGCTCGCGCTCGGTCAACGCGCGGCGGCCGGGCACCGCGGGAATCGCGGGGGTCGCCTGCTCTGCGAGTTTGCTCTCATCGTCCTCGGCGCCCAGCGAACCCGGCGGCGCTGGGCCTTCCTCGGGCATACGGAAGTGCCGCAGCAACGCGCGCGCCAGGCTCGGCTGGATCACACTGCCACCTTGGCGAACTTCTTTGATTCCCTCGATGATCTTGTCGGCCTCAGCTCCCTTGAGCAGGTACCCCGAAGCACCGGCCTTCACCGCTTCGAGTACTTTGTCCTCTTCGTCGAAGATGGTGAAGATGAGGAGCTCGATGGAGGGCCAGCGCGCCTTGACGGCCCTCGTGACGTCGATGCCACTCATGCGAGGCAGACCGAGGTCACAGAGGATGACGTCAGGACCGGGACTGAGGTTCTCGATCTCAGCGAGGGCCTCCTCCCCCGAGAGGGCTGTGCCGATGATCTCCACCTCGTCGAAGCCTTCCAGCAGCTTGAGTTGGTTCTTCAAGATCTTCGGCTGGTCTTCGACGACGAACAGGCGAATCCGCTCCATGAAGGCTCTCCCGGGTACACGACGAATGCGACCTTAGCCCAAAGTCTTCGCTCAGGAGAAGCCGTGCACTGCTCGACGGAGGGGCCTGCTATGTTCGACGAGGGGCCGCTTTAGGACCGGCTTTCCCGTCGCTACGGTCGTGGCTGTGCCCGCACCAGCATGCCCTTGAGGTAGGTTCCTTCCGGGAAGGACAACGGTACCGGGTGGTCGCCACCAGCAGAGAGGTGACCAAGCACCTGCATGTCTCGTTGTGCGTCTGCGGCCGCGCCAAAGACTACCTTCTGAAAAAGGTCACGCGGGATCGCGCCGCTGCAGGAAAACGTCGCGAGATACCCCCCGGGCTTGAGCAGACGCATCGCCAGTAAGTTCAGATCTTTGTAGCCACGCAGAGCGGCATCTACGGAACCGCGTGACTTCGCGAGCTTCGGGGGATCCATGATGACGACATCAAAGGTGCGCTTTTCTTCTCGAAATACGCGCAGCACGTGAAATGCGTCGCCACAGGCGTGCTCGACCGCGTCATCATTCACACGGTTTCGCGCGGCCTGTACGACCGCATGCTCCAAGGCTGGCTCGGAAGCGTCGAGTTGCACGACGTGCGTTGCACCTGCGGTCGCTGCATACAGCCCAAAACCACCCGTGTAGCAGAAACAGTTGAGAACGGTCTTTTGCCGGGCGAGGGCGCCGATGAGTCGACGGTTCTCACGTTGGTCGATGTAGAAGCCAGTCTTGTGGCCTGCGCGCACGTCGATCAAGAACTCTCGACCATGTTCTTCCACTTCGACCAGCGGCGGTGGTGCTGCGCCCATGAGCAGGCCCGTTGTCTCGGCGAGACCCTCCTTTCGACGGACCTCGCCGTCGCTGCGTTCGTACACCCCCTTTGCATTGGTGCGCGCGAGCAGCAGCTCTGCGAGCTGATGTTTGCGGCGCTCCATGCCTAGCGTGAGCACCTGCATTACCAAGTGATCACCATATCTATCTACGACGACGCCCGGCAGTCCATCGCCTTCTGCGTTGATGAGCCGAAGTGCGGTGGTCTTGCTTGCTTCGGGGAGGTCGTTTCTGAGCGCCAGCGCCGTCTCTATGCGTGCGTCAAAAAAACGTGCGTCGACCTCGACATCATCGAAACACAAAACCCGCCCGACGATCTGCGAGCGTTCATTGACATAGGCTCTGCCCAGGAACTTTCCGTCGACAGAACGTACGTCTACGATGTCGTCTACCTCGGACCCTTGCTCGAGGGAGGCGATCGCTCCTGAAAAGATCCACGGGTGACGTTGCTCGAGTGGTCTTTCTCGTCCTCGCTTGAGCACCAAGGTTAGCGGCATGG
>JBMTAX010000543.1:0-2892 GCA_049429145.1 Myxococcota bacterium | reverse complement strand
CCGAACTGATCTGCACTGAGGCTTCTGTGCCGCCTCTGTGGCTTGAGACCGCGCGCCTCCTTGGCTACACCCTCCGCGCCATGTGCTATTGCCGACGAGGCCAGCCGCCGAGCACGCAGGGAGAAGACCGTGGCAGAAAACGATGTACAGGACCCAGGTGAGGGCCCCGACGAGGCGGCGACCATCGCAGAGGAACTCGAGGGGGAGGGCCAGCAGCGCCTCGTCGGGATCATGTACTCCGAGAAGCAATGGGTGGTGCCTGAGGTCTACAAAGTAGGCTTTCTACTTGGCGCCGTGGGCCTCGTGGCAGGGCTCAGTTGGTTCTCCATCGACAAGCGCCTGGAGCTCCGCCGCTTGATGATGGACTCGGTCGTGGAGCCAACCCCCGTTCGGGAGGTGGCAGCACCTGATTTCGTCTTGCCCGAGGGCGAGACAAACACCGGGCTGCAACTCGCGAGCTTGCGGGGGAAATGGGTGCTCGTGAACTTCTGGGCGACTTGGTGCCCGCCTTGCCGCGACGAAATGCCATCCATGGAAATGCTCAACCGTCGCTTCCAGAACCGGAACTTTGCCATGCTGGCGGTGAGCGTCGACGAGAACTGGGGTGACGTCGCACGGTTCTTCGGGGACACACCCCCGACATTCAAAGTGCTCTGGGATCGCCAGAAGGTCACCGCCCGTCGCTACGGTACCTCGAAGTTCCCAGAAACCTACCTCATCGCGCCCGACGGTCGAGTTGCTGCCAAATACGTCGGTCCTCGGGACTGGTACAACCAAGGCACAGTGGAATACTTTGAGGGCGTCTTGAACGGGACCCGGGACCCGGCGTGACTCATCTCGTGGACGCACGACGTCACGAAGCCCAAGCGGGCATCCGACAGTCCGCCCCATGGCTGACAGGGCTCTCCGCTCTGTCGTCCTTCCCGGTGGGCCTCTGGCTCGCTGGTGTCATGGCCGCTTGTGCGACTGCCAACCCCGTCGACGAAAAGGCCGAGATCGTCCCTCTCGCGGTGTTCGACGCCCCGCCCGATCCGCCCGACCCCCCATCTCAACCGTCGACGAAGGCAGTGTTGCTGCGAGGCGGTACCATCATGACGGCGACGGGTACGCGCTTCGAGCCGGGCTTTGTGCTGCTCAGCGACGGCAAGATCGCGGCGCTCGGACCGGGAGAGCCCGAGGCAGCTATCGACGCGGAGATCATCGACGTGAGTGGCCGTACGGTGACCCCAGGGCTCATCGACACCCACAGCCACATCGGCGTGTATGCCCTCCCGAGCGTGTGGGCCCACTGGGATGGGAACGAGGGGACGCGTCCGATCACTGCCGAGGTGTGGGCCGAGCATTCCTTCTGGCCGCAAGACCCAGCGATCTGGCGCGCCCTGTCGGGTGGTGTGACGACCATTCAGGTCCTGCCGGGCTCCGCGAACCTCATCGGCGGGCGCTCGTTCACTGCAAAGCTGCGCCCCGCGACGAGCGCGCGCAACATGCGCTTCCCCGGAGCACCCCAGGGACTCAAGATGGCATGTGGCGAGAACCCCAAGGGGGTCTACGGCCGCAGTAAGGGCACATATCCGTCGACGCGCATGGGCAATGTCGCAGCGTATCGCAAGGCATTCCAGGAGGCCCTCGAGTACAAACGTCGCTGGGACCGCTACGAGCGTGACCTCGACGCTTATGTCGCTCGCCGAGCGCGCGGGGAACGGAAAGGATCCGAAAAGGCCGACGACCCGCCGGAGCCCCCGACTCGCGACCATAGCCTCGAGTCACTCAAAGGAGTCCTCGAGGGCAAGCTCCTCGTGCACAATCACTGCTATCGCGCGGACGAGATGAGCGTGATGCTCGACCTCGCGAAACAATACGGATTTCAGATACGGTCGTTTCACCACGCCCTCGAGGCCTACAAACTTCGTCATCGCCTCACTGCCGAGAACGTGTCGGTATCGACGTGGTCTGATTGGTGGGGTTTCAAGATGGAAGCCCTCGACGGGGTGCCGCAGAATCTCGCCTTACTCCACGATGCAGGCGTCCGTGCTATCGTCCATTCCGACTCATCGACGGAAATTCGCCATCTCAACCAAGAGGCGGCGAAAGCCCGCACCGCTGGCACAAAGATCGGTCTTCACATCAGTGACGACGATGTACTTCGCTGGCTGACCGCGAATCCGGCTTGGGCCCTCGGTATCGATGACAAGGTCGGCACCCTCGAGGTCGGCAAGATGGCAGACGTCGTCGTCTGGAGCGGGGACCCTTTCAGTGTGTATACGCGTGCAGACATCGTCTACGTCGATGGGGCCGTTGTCTACGATCGACATCACGGCGTCGCGCCTCCCAGCGACTTCGAGGCAGGTCTGCAACACGGTGAGGTGCCGAGATGAACCCGATATTCGGGGCGCTGTGCGCTGTCGTCGGCGCGATCGCGATCGAGCACACCCGTATCGAGGTGGGGGACGGCCAGGTATTGACCGAAGCGACTGTGGTCGTTGCTGACGACGGGCGGATCGCCGCAGTAGGGGAGCTGCAGCGATTGCCAGCAGGCACCAGGCGGATCGACGGGCGCGGCAAGACATTGACCCCAGGCCTCATAGAGACCCGTAGCCAGCTCGGCCTCGTCGAGGTCCTCGGGGAGGAAAGCAGCTCCGATCACGCCTCGGGGGGCGATCCTGTCATGCCCGGCTTTCGCGCCGCTGATGGGTTTCAACCCCTCTCGCTCAGGATCCCCATCGAGCGGGAGGAGGGCATCACCTCGGTGGTGAGCAGCCCGACCGCCGGCCTTCTCGCCGGAACCGGCGTGTGGGTCGACCTCTCCGGTGAAATCGGTGCGGCTCCGGACCCGCGTCGACCCATCGCCATGTTTGGGTCCGTCGCTGAGCCTGCCGTGCAAACCATCGGTCG
>JBMTAX010000542.1:0-2894 GCA_049429145.1 Myxococcota bacterium | reverse complement strand
GCGAGATGGCGCCGACCCTCCGCTACGACTCGTCAGTACGGCGAGCTGCTCACCTCTGCCATCACTTGGTCGAACGTCGGGTTCGATGCAGCCCGTCCATTCACGAACACAATGGGCAGCGGCCCATTCATGATCTCGTTGAGCTGCTCGACCATGTCGTGTGTCACGCCACCTTCGACTTGAAAGTTGAGCTGACTCACCCGTTGAGCGGTGATGCCTCGCTCAATGAGTTCACGGGAGAGGTCGTCGGCACGCCGCGCGGCGTCTCGAGTGCAATTCTGTGCCGCCACGACATACACAGTACCTGGCGCGTGCCCTGCGGCCTGCGGCACGGAGACAAAAACACCTGCGCTCTCGCCGTCGGCGCGCCTGCCAAACAGGTTGTCGTCGCTGCGCTTGGCATAATACGCCGCCCCGCCCACCAAACTTGCCATCAATAGCGCTCGCGAAATCCTCATAGGCGGTCTCCGCACCAAAGTTGGGTAACCCGACTCGCAACTGGCTCTACGGCGCGTGATTGGTGGAGCCCGGTGGTGTGGAACGGCCGCATCACAAAGCCCGCTGCGCTGAGGAGCTGGTCACCGGCCAGAGTCCGATGCACAGGGACACGATACAGCAAAAGACGGGACGGAGGCTGCCGTGGTGAGACGTGAGCCGTCGCATATCGATATGACTTCGTTATGGGCAATGACTGCGCGGTGATCGACCGCGCACCAAGGGGACGAATCAGCAGTGGTGCGCTCTCTGGTGAGATTGCCTCGACCATGAGTGACGAGCCTCAGGCAACCCGGTTGCTCGCCGCATCGACTTCACCGGGCAGAAGCCGCTGGGCCCTCTTAGGGAAGCAATCGCTGGCGGTCTTCGGGGGGAGGAACCCAGCAGCTCTCGGTACGGCCGAACCAACGCAGGCGATAACGCGCGATGAGGCGGTACCCGAGGTCAGTGAGCCAAGTCGGCAAGAGACCAAAGAGGGAGAGCCAACGCCAGGGGGCATCGAGGTGGCGCGCCGCCGCAAACGCCGCCGCTGAGCGAAGTCGAATCTGTCCATCGTCGAAGAACACCACCGTATCGACGGTGCGGGGAAAGCTCGGGTACCGCGTTTGGAATGCCGCCGCGGTCTCTCCTTGCAGCGACGCGAAAGCGAAGCATCGCTCTTTGTCGTGGGCAGCCACGAAGGCGACGATGCCATTGCACATCACGCATTCACCGTCGAAGAACAGGATGTGTCGAGGGTCAGTCATCGTCGGTATCCCGTGGGGTCATGGAGACCGCATGCAGAAGGCGCCCGAGGAAAAGGGATCGACCGAGGTGGGCAGCAGAGAGCCTTCGACGAAGACGCTCATGCATCAGCAGTGGGAACCGTAGGCTGCATGTCCTCGTTCCCCTCGTCGATCATCTCGCGCAAGACCCGCCGCGCGATCTCACGTTGCTCCGGATCAACGAAGACCCGCTGCACCAAGGCCGGTGACTTGTAGCGAACGTAGAGCGGAGTGAACGCCTCGAGGGGAACGCTCTGGTGCGAGCCCGTGATGACGAACATCGGACTCTTGTTGGGTGCACCGTAATACTTCGAGAGCACGCTGCGAGAACGCGTACGGATGATTGCCACTCCTTGCTCCTCGAGCCGGGCGCACAATTCGTCGTGGTTGACAGCGCCGTCCTCGTAGCCCGTGGCAGTCTCATGGTGCTCATCAAGCAGCATGAAGGGTCGGCGGTTCACGATGCGCTGGGCCCAAGGGCTCTTGCTCCGACGCAGGGTCGACCACAGGTCCATATCGTCGAGCTTGGCGTAGCGCTCGACGTCGGCCGGGAGGGAAAACTCTTCGTGCGCCTCTTCAAAGTAGCGCTCGAGCATCTTCTCGAAGATCACCGGGGTGTGGTGAAGGTAGACGGTGGCGAACATGTGGTAGCGGGAGAGCAGAAAGTCTTCGAAGGAGAAGACCGCCCGGCTCTTGATCCCCATATACACCGCGCCGTCTCGCTCGACGGGAGTGACGTTGTCGATGAGCCAGTCCACATCGAACTTCCCGTAGTTCACCCCGCTGAAGAAGCTGTCGCGCTGCAGATAATCCATCCGGTCGGCGTCACATTCGGAGCTGACGATCTGACGCAGCACGGGCGCATAGTCGACGCCGGCGTGGCGGAAGCGGGTCGAGGCACCCGTCCACAGATTGCCGACGATGAGCTCGGCGATGTCCTGGGGGACGATGCCGTCACCGCCGAAGACCTTCTCGATGGTCTCGCCGAGGCTCGAATCGAGCACCATCTTCAAGGTGTAGTCTTCGTGCGAAGCCCGGCGTGACACGTCGCTGCCCGCGAAGGGCCCGAGCCCAAGCTCTCCGACGGGCGGCATCAACATCTCGGTGGTATGGCTGAGCGGCGCGTGTCCCACGTCGTGAAAAAGCATGGCGAGGCGCACCGCTTGGCGAAATCGCCCGCGCACGCGTTCAGGCAGATCGAGGGGAGTGAAGAGACGGTCGAAGAGACGGGTCGCGAGCTGCATCGCGCCCATGCTGTGGCTGTAGCGTGTGTGGGTCGCACCGGGGAAGGCGAGGTCGGCGAAACCGAGCTGCTTAATGTTGCGCAGGCGTTGAAACACCGCATGGTCGACGAGACGGATCTCCTTCGGGCTCACCGGCAAGGTACCGTGAATGGGATCGCGGATGTGGATGACGTCTCGCTCGCGCATGAGCTGACTGTCGCGCCTTCCCATGGGCCGGACAAGCCCCGTGTCGCCGTTTGCAGCGGTCAGGGCAGCCGCCCTCCGACGCATCGCGCCACCTGGGACGGCGAAGCGGCGCACGACGCCGAGCCCCCTTCGCATCACAGGGAGACCCCCTTAGGCTGCGGGCATGAGCGCGTATGATCGAGTCCTCGCCGTGACCCTCGTTCTT
>JBMTAX010000541.1:0-2901 GCA_049429145.1 Myxococcota bacterium | reverse complement strand
CCCGTGGTCGCCTTGCCGGCGGCCTCGCGCGACAGACCCTTGGTCAGTGCGAGCTGTCCAAACTGCGTCACCACGCCGATGCCGACCAGCAGCGCCCCGCCGATCCAGTCCAGAGGTGCCCAGTCGGCAAACGCAAACGGCGCGCTCAACGGCACCGTGACCACCGGGAAGTAGAAGATGATCACCAGCGGCTGGTGGGTCTTGCCGAGGCTGCGGTGCGCGAGGCCAGCGTGAGGGTGCGATCGGCGCTCAAGAACACCGGTTTTACGTTTCCCTCCGCTGGGCGTGTGTCGGTGAACCTCGCGCCTGCGAACCTTCGCAAGAGTGGGACGGGTTTCGACCTTCCCATCGCCCTCGGTCTGCTCGTGGCCCAGGGCGTGTTCGATGAGGACCGTTTGCGCAAGACGCTCGTCGTGGGGGAACTCTCGCTCTCTGGCGAGGTGCGCCCCGTCTGCGGAGTGCTTGCCGCCGCGGAAGCGGCAGCGAGGTCAGGGGCCCGACGCATGTTGGTCGCGCAAGGCAACGCAGAGGAGGCAAGCTACGTCCCTGGTGTCGAGGTTCGCGGCGTCCGCACGCTGAGAGAGGCGGTCGCGTTTTTGCGCGATGGTCATGACGACGCTGCGCCCATCGCCCTACCCAGGATGACAGCCGACTCGGAACCCCACGGCTATGACCTCGCGGAGGTACGAGGACAGCCCGCCGCACGGCGCGCACTCGAAGTGGCGGCTGCTGGCGGACACAACCTGCTTTTCTGCGGGGGGCCGGGCTCTGGGAAAACAATGCTGGCGAGTCGCTTGCCCACCATTCTACCTCCGTTGACATTACCAGAGGCACTGGAGGTGACGCGGGTGCACTCTGCTGCAGGCCTTCTTCAGCAAGGTGGACTTTTACGTGCGCGGCCCTTCCGCGCTCCTCACCATTCGACCTCACCAGCGGGTCTCGTCGGTGGCGGAGCAGGTCTACCGCGCCCCGGGGAGATCTCCCTCGCCCACCGAGGTGTCCTTTTTCTCGATGAGCTACCCGAGTTTTCCAAGTCGACCCTGGAGGTCTTGCGTCAGCCGCTCGAGACCGGGAGCGTCTTTCTGTCTCGGGCGTTCGGCAGCGTGCGCTTTCCTGCCTCCGTCATGTTGGTCGCCGCGATGAATCCGTGCCCGTGCGGCCACGCCGGTTCGGGTGGGCAGCCGTGCCGCTGCGGACCCCTACAAGTCGCGCGCTATCGAGCAAGGCTCAGTGGTCCGCTGCTCGACCGTATCGACGTCCATTTGAGCGTTCCTCCCGTTGATCTCGCAGCTCTCGAGAACGACGCACCGGGCGAGAGCTCAGCCGTGGTTCGTGCTCGCGTCCTCGCTGCGAGAAACCGGCAGGCCCTGCGGCTTGGCTCCGGCAGGTGCAACGCCCAGATGCGACCCGCTGAGCTGCGGCGGGATGCTCAGCTCGACGACGACGGCCGAAAGCTATTTCGCATGGCCGTCGACCGACTCGCGCTCAGCGCACGGGGATGGGAGCGCACATTGAAGGTCGCACGCACCGTAGCCGACCTCGACGAGGCAACGACGGTGGCGGCTCGACATGTCGCCGAGGCGCTGCACTATCGAGAGGCGTCGAGATTCGCTTGAATGGCACCGCGTTCCGGTGGAGCGTTCCATGGTGCCCTGGGATGAGCCTGCGAGGAATCATCCCCTCTAACCCTCTAGTCATCATCGAAGGTGATAGGTGCCGGCACGGAGGGAGGCGGAACGTCAACAGACTCTACAAGTGGTGGGGCAGGTGTGTCTGTGCCTGCAGGAGCGTGCACGCGTCGCAAGGAGGCGTAGGCACCTTCGAGTCTCGCTGCGGCATGGAGTTCGTTCGAGGCGCGAGGCAAATCATCAAGCTCGCGTTTCACCCAGCGTGGGGCAGCCACCGGGTTCGTCGTGCGGTGCCAAGCCACCTCGTCGATGAAACTACCCTCGAGGGTTCCCCCCATGAATGCGTCCCACCACAGGCCTCCGGCGAGTGGATCACACCGCTCCCAATGGGAGAACTGGAACAAGCGGGTGACGGCAGCGTCGTGCAAGCGTCGTGCAGCGTCGTGATCTTGGTGTTCCCTGCGCAAAAGCAGATCGAACTCCGCAGGGGTACGGGCGGGTCGGGGGCGCCCGGAGGACGTGCCCTCTGTGAGCAGAAGTTCGAGGTCTTGCACGCGCCCCTGCAGTGCGCCCCGTCGTTGCTCGACGAAGTGAACGAAGAGCCCTTCAAGGTAGCGGACCCGCGCTCGACACCCGCTGATCTTGCGCGCGCTGGTCACGGTGTCGTGCTCGGCAAAAGTCTGTAGCAGCGTCATGTCTGGGAGTGGTTCGCAGAGAGCGACAACCCGGGCCTGCAGGCTCGACAAATGTCGTTCCTCCAGGGAATTCAGCATGTCGAGCAGCCATGCTTCCTCCCGCAGCAGGGAAACGAGCTCTTCCTCCTGCGCCGTCACCGAACGAAGCTCACCCTCGAGCGTCGCGAGCGCTTCTCGTTCTCTCGTGTGTCGCTTCCAAAGTTCCTCCGCTGTAGAGGCCCGCAACATGGCCCCGTAGCGTCGGACCAGCCGTTCACCAGCATCGCGCGCGCGGTGGTAGGTGAACGTCCACCAGGCGCCGTCATCGGCGCCGCTCAGGTATGTCGGAAGATCGGGATCGCGGTTGACCCGCTCGACGCTTTCTCGGAGTGCAGGCAGGTGCTGCAAGA
The DNA here is from genome assembly GCA_049429145.1 of Myxococcota bacterium. GTDB lineage: Bacteria > Myxococcota > UBA727 > UBA727 > CAYLZW01 > JBMTAX01. The sequence goes on along the minus strand of JBMTAX010000541.1, from coordinate 189 downwards.
GGTCGAGACGCCGCCCTGCGAGCTCATCGAGCAGCGTTCTCGCGGTGACGTACCTTGGATCGCCTCGTGCGTGCGTGAGGCGTGCTTCGAGCTCGCGTCGATGCTGCATCGCCGTCGTCGCCACGAGCTCGGGCGCGAAGTCGGGGTGGCCGAGCCGTTCTGCCAGATGGCACAGCCGGGGCGCCTCCA
>JBMTAX010000540.1:0-2908 GCA_049429145.1 Myxococcota bacterium | reverse complement strand
GTAGCGCTCGTTGCCTTCCACGAGTCGGTAATAGTTGGTGTTGTCTATGCCTCGGAAACACAGGGTCGGGCCGCGCTGGTCGCCTTCAGCGGTGTGATTGTAGACGACGTCCAGGATGACCTCGATGCCAGCATGGTGCAGTGCCTTCACCATGGTCTTCACCTCCCGCAACGCCTGCTCGGGATGATTCGACGAGGCATACTCGAGGTGAGGCGAGAAGAAGCCGAGGGTGTGGTACCCCCAATAGTTGCGGTGTCCGCGCTCCAGGAGGTGCGGCTCGTGGAGGAAGCTGTGGATGGGCATGAGCTCTACTGCGGTCACCCCAAGGGACTTCAGGTGAGCGATGGCCGGTTCGCTCGCGAGGCCCAGGTAGGTGCCCCGCAGCGACGGGGGGATGTCTGGGTGACGCAGCGTGAAGCCACGCACATGGAGCTCGTAAATGACCGTCTCGTGCCACGGGGTGCGAGGCGACACCGAATCGCCCCAGTCAAAGCCGCCATCGACGACCACCGAGCGCAGCATCTGGGGTCCGCTGTCGGTGGTGTCCATGTGCAGGTCAGCGTCACGTTTTGCCCCGAGGGCGTGGCCAAAAATTCCCTGGCCAAAGCGAAGCTGCCCTTGAATCCCTTTGCCGTAGGGGTCGAGCAACAATTTGTGCGCATTGAAGCGAAGCCCCTCGGTGGGGCGCCAGGGACCATAGACGCGGTAACCGTATTCGAGACCTGGTCGCGCGTCGGGCAGATACACATGCCACACGAGGTCGGTGCGTTCGCATAGGGCGACTCGTGCAAAAGGTTCACGCGTGCCCGGGTGGTAGAGGCATAATTCCACCCCAACGGCGTGCTCCGAAAAGAGTGCGAAGTTGACGCCGCATCCGTCCCACGTCGCACCGAGGGGGTAGGGCGCACCTGGCCAAGTCTGCATGAGGCCTCCATCGGGTCGGCCTCGTCGTTCACGACCTATGCCTGTTTCCCCGCGCGGAAACCCGTCGATATTCTCCGCCAAGGAAGAAATGCAGAATGTTTCATCGAGTCAACAGCGTGTGCGCTCCTCAAGGGAAACCGCGATTTCAGACGGCCTGATGCGGCCCACACGATTCACGGCGCATTTTGGTGCACACCATGAACTCATTGGCGCACAAACGTATATATGGCTCCTGCTCGACGAGTGTGGAGGCATTCGCAGCACGTCTCAGACCGGTTGATGCAGAGCGTGGCGAAAATCGCCCTGTGGCTTTTCGGGAGTCACGACATCGTACGCTGGACGGTGACGTTCCTCGCGGCGATGCCCGCAGGTCCACGCGACATGAAGATTGCAGGTCCTGCACCTGCGGGCGGTGGAGCGGGCACAGTCAACGGTCACTTCAGGGACAGCGCTCGCCAGCGACGACCACGGACGTAGTGCGAGTGCTGTGCCGCCCCATGGGCCGGGAAATGGGCTCAGCTATCCGTTGCCTCGTCATCCATCTGGTCGTCGTAGCTCGGAACGTATCCCTCGCGGAACGCTGACATCACCTTGCTCTGTCGCGGTTCGGCGGCGTGCGAAGGCAGCACCACGTGACGAAGTCCGACTTGGTCATAGATCACGACGACGTCCTCCCCGGCCTTGCAGCCGTGCGGCCCGATGAGGAACCACGATGACTCCAAATGCACGCGCGGGATGAACCAGCGGGTGAGGAAGCCGTGAACGGTGACCGTCCTCGTCGTATATTCGACCCAATGTTCATCGTAGCCCACGGTCTCCGGCAGCTGCTGCTTGAACGTGATCGAGCCGAGAATGCGTCCACGGACGGCCACAGGAAGCCAGAAGCGCTTGCCGTTCCACAGGAAGCGCCTGCCGCTCCAACGTCGAGCTCGGACCCACGCGAACGACGCGCGCTCTGCCGCTGTGAGCGGTGCGAACAGGAGGAGAGGCACCCGGACCAGTGCCCACACGTACATCCAGGCGACCCGCGCGCGATTGAGCATCGACTCGAACGCAAGCAACACGAGCACGAGGCCGTTGGAGAGCGCGCCGGCGATCAGCAGGCCGATGATCAGGAGCGGGAAGAAGAGGAACTTGAGGCCCTCGCCATTATCGTCTCTCCTTTCCTTCTCGGTCCTCATTGAGTCCCCTTATGCGAATGACCGCGTAGGACAAATCAAGCCACTTTCCGCACGGAAGGGCGAGTATCCGTCACCGGACGGCTCTCCCGCCGACGACTACTTCTCCATCAGCGCGAGCCAAATAGCTGGCGGACAGCCCTGGGACGCACCGCACGGGGACCGATCCGGCGCCAAAGTCAGTCCGATGGTGTAATACCTCACGAGGTGCCACGTCCCACCTCTGACCTTCACGAATCTGAGCTTCCGCCAACCCTGGGTAAGTGCAGTGACTGTCTCGTTGACCTCGCAAAACCGCACTCTCGCCTTGCAGATGGCTCAGCGCCTTGTTGGTGAGCGCTGGGGAACGAGCCTCGGGGGCGTCCCCGAGGGTGAACGAAGCAAGCTGATCGCTGAAGTATCGCGGGCGGTTCCCGCGATTCCCCCTGCCGAGGTTCGACAGGCGCTGCTCGACGCCTGGGTAACGGCGGCGGAGGCTGTACGCGTCCACCAGACCACTCAGGTCCCGGGGCTCCTGGGCGACGGAGTTCCCGCGAGTCTCGGCCCTTTCGCGGCACAGGGCCAACCTGCAGGGCACCTCTGCCCGATGGCCGCCGCGCGGTTTGGGGCGGCTGTTGCAGCCAAGGCCTCGGCGAATGAAGGGGATGCCCCTACCGTGAAGAAGGGTTTCGAGTGGATGCCGGTTGCCGTTCCTGAGGCTGCTGGGCTTGAGACCGCAACCGCCCGAGCAGTTGCCGCCCTTCGGCCCGAGCATGTGAACCAGGGTGTCCTTCACGGGATTGTCGCCGACCGTGTCATCGCAGACA
>JBMTAX010000539.1:0-2909 GCA_049429145.1 Myxococcota bacterium | reverse complement strand
GCTTTTTCTTAGATGCCTTCGGTGACGCGAAAGGCGGTGGCATGGCAGGTCATCGACCATCAGCGGCTCGGGACTACGATGCCGGCTGCGGCGTCCTCCTTAGGCTCCAGACCGAGTTCACGAAGTTCGTTCAGTAAGTCACGCTCCAACTTGTCGGCCTCCGAGGAGGCATTGCCGAGTTGGATCTCCTCCCGCGCAGCGACGTCAAAGACGCTCAAGCCGTCATCCCCTGACGGATCCATCCCCGTAGCGTCGATAGCCTCAGACTCCACAGGCGAAGTCACGGCGGGCGTCGACTCGTCCGCATCTTTTGGCGAGGACTCGCACGCAGACAACGTGCAAATCACCATGGCAAGCCCAGGAAGCCTGATGAGACGCACGAACAGACCCGGGTCAAAATCGGTTAATCGTGGAAGTTGCCGCCGTGGAGCCCCCCCGGCCTCCAGCCATTTGCTTTCGCTGACTCGATTCATGGTGTCTCCTGATCTGCACCCTGCAGGTCACTCGGGTCGTCGCCCGCCATGCCGTCGCCCTCCATAGTCGCGGTACCCACCTGGCTCCTCATGATGTGCCGGTGTCGCTTGTCCTCGAGGGCTTGCAGCCGGTCGACCCTGGCCCCAAGCGCCGCATCACCCGCCTCTGCGGCCACCGCACGCAGACGCCGGATACGCGCCAAAATGCGCTCGTGTTTTGCCGCCTCCTTCAGTGCGGCTCGCCGGTTCTCCTCGCCTGAGGCGACATCGTTGCGTCGGCGATCCGGTCCCGCCGATTTCCCGACCTTCTCGGCCTTGATGGCACCACTTGCAGCTCCCACATTCGTCGTTCCGGCAGAGACCTTGGGGATCGCCGCCGCATTCGATTTCGTTTTCTCGATGCTAGCCTTCGCTGCGGCAGCCTTCGCGGCAGCAGCCTTCGCGGCAGCAGCCTTCGCGGCAGCAGCCTTCGCCGCTGCGCCGGGCTTACTCTGTCCCTTGCGTTGCTGCTGCGACTCGCTCTTTGTCGACGGGGCCAGAGGGTCCGCTGAAACGCCCTGGGCGCCCGCGTTCGCGGCTCCACTTGGCTCCTCAGGTGCAGCCCCCTCCGTGGCGCCTAAAAGAAACAGGGCCCCCGCCGGCAGTGGCGCGGGAGCCATACTGACCTGCGATACCAGCAGGGCACCTCCGAACAGCCAGGTCCCAAACATGTGGTTCACTCCTCGTTTCTGATCCGGGCTATGCAGGGCCCCTACATTTCAACGTCGTCACCGCGATAGAGATGTTGCAACACCACAGCCCCGGCGACAGCGATCCCCGAATGGTCCGCCTCTTCCTTCAGAAGCCCGAGCTCGAGTAATTCATCGATCCGAGTACGGTCTTGGTGGGTTTCGACCGTTGCACGAGGCGTCGGTCGGGAGCGCTCCGCGACAGCACGAAGGAAGTCTGCGGCACCCTGTTGGAGAGCAGCGATATGATTCGCCACGTACTCTTCGATGAGCGGCACGGTCGTCGTCTCCGCGGCACTGGGAAACACCAACCACTCGTTGTTGACCTTGACCAACGCGCCTGCCTGCACCAGCACCTTGAGGACGAGCGCGACGTTGCCGGGAAGGCCCTGTGTCACCTCGAGCAGTTGTCTGACCGTCTTGGGAACGGCTCCCCTAACCTGCAGCTCCGCGAGCTTGTGCAGGTTGCGCGCGCTCAACGGCGACAGCGGAATGGTCCGCATGCCCGCGATTGCAAGAGGCGTCCCTTCCGTAGTGGCGCCCACAATCGTAATGCTGGCGCTCTTGCAGCGCTGCAGCAACTTCTCCAGGACGTCCGCCTCGTTAGGCTGCAACCATTCGAGATCGTCAATGAGAATGACAATGCTCTTGTCTTTGCTCTTCTTTAAGTAGCTTTGGAAAAGTTGGAATAGCAGTCGGTCGTCGAGCGGCGGATCCCGCTCCAGAAATGGTATCGCGAGTTCCTCGAGGTCCTCTTCGACCTCAGGCAGTTCACATAGAGCAGCGAGGGCATCGGCACCCTGCGGCGGAGGCGATTCACTATCGGCCAGCAAAGCCTGGCACACCGCCTCAATCACACGGCACCAGAGATTCTCCCCAACGGGGTGGGCCGCCGTTCGCGCGGTAAGGTGACCCTCTAGCGATGCGATTCCCGCGATACCCTCGAGCATACGACTCTTGCCGGCGCCGTGGGGACCGACGAAGAGAGCACCGCCTCCCTTGCCCTGCGTCGCGTTCGCGATGAGCGTGCGCACCCCGGCCAACTCACCGTCGCGCCCGATGATAGGAATATTGACACCACTGAATCGCGCCGAACTGGTGCGGGTGGTGCTTCGCAGAAAGGAGCCAAGCTGCTGCTTGGCGGTGACCTCGACCTCTGGTGCCAGCTGAACCGGCACCGCACTGCTCGTGAGCGAGTGGCCACAGCTTGAACAAAACGGGGCCCCCTTGGGACTTGACGCACGGCAAAAGGGACAATCGACCAACTCCGGCTGCAAGCCGAAGATAAGGACCTCTTCCTTCTCGAGTTTGACGGGGGCCGTAGCCGTCTCGCCGTAGAGCCTCGCCAGAAAACCCCTCACCAGCTCCGAAGCATCTTCGCCGCGGCTGACACTGTTGACGTACCGGTTGAGTTCTTTGGCAACCGCACCGCAGCTCGGATACCGATCATCGGGTCGCGGCGCGAGCATGCGCATGACGACCGTGTTGAGTTCCTTCGGGAAATTCGGATTGATATCGACGGGAGATGGGAAGGAAGCCTTCAAGATCGTCTTCACGATGCTGACGGGGTCGGACCCCTTGAACAATCGCCGCCCCGTGCCCATCTCCCAGAGGATGACACCGAGAGCGAATTGGTCCGACGCAGCCCCCAAAGGCCTTCCCAGCAGTTGCTCGGGGGCCATGTAAGCGATCTTGCCCTTGATCATTC
>JBMTAX010000538.1:0-2918 GCA_049429145.1 Myxococcota bacterium | reverse complement strand
CCCCCCACCCAAGAACGCAGGCAGGGCGAAAACCCGCTGAAGAGGCTTTTCGCCTGAGCCTGCTAGGGCGTCACGGCGACGCCCCAGCGAGATGACTGGCTCACACGTACCGAAGTTGGATTCCTGTCACCACTCGCTTGAGCGCCTCGACGACACCTTGGGTCTCTGGCGCACGCACCAAGACCCATCCTTCCCCCTCGTAGTGGGCACTGCGAGCCTGCCCGACACGTGGAAGCTGCGTGTCCACCACGATGTCACCCAGAGCCGCCAGGGTCGATTCCAGCCCTTCTATGTCGGCGAGGGTTCGCCCGGGACCATGACCGCGCAAGAAAGCGCAGCCGCATGCATAGCGCCGCTCGGGCATTTCCCATTCATGGTGCACCTCGAGGCGCGTCCATTTCGCCCACACGTCCACGTCGTGGGCAAAACCATTCATCGCCATGATGTTCACGCCAGCAGGCCGGCCGCCGACCTCGCTGACGACGTGGCTGCCGTCGCTCCGGAGGAACCACTCCATGTGCGAGAAACCGGTTTTGAGACCGAGTGCCTTGAGGGCGCTCGCGTTGGTCGCCTGAAACTGTCGAACGTGCTCCTCGTGCTGCTCGCGGGGGAGCAGCACGCAGTACTGCATCCAAGGATTCTCGAGGACCTTCAGCGGCCCCGGGAGATAGTAGGTGGAGCTCTGCCACACGGCCTCCCCTTCGATCATCACGGTCTCGAGGGTGTGCTCCTCGCCGGTGATGAACTCCTCTCCCTGAAGCGGTTGATCATTCGTCGGGAGCAGCCGGTTCAGCACCGCATAGAGTTCCTCGTCGCTGCCCACGCGGAAGGTGTCTTTCGAGCCCACCCCTTGGGTCGGCTTCAGGATGATGGGGAACCCGACGCGCTCCACGAACTCAATCGCCGACGTATACCCTGTGATCAGGCTCTGGCGCGCGACGGGAAGCCCGTGCTCCGCCAGTGTCTTCTTCATCACATTCTTGTCGCGAAAGCGACGAGCCACATCGCTGTGCATCCCTTCGATACCCAGAGCTTCGCGGGTATCGGCGAGGGCTTGCTGCATGTGCTCGAGATAACCGATCAGGCGGTCGACACGGCCCCACTCTTTCTGGAACGCGCGCGTCGCCACCTTCAGCTGCCCCGCGTCAAGGGCGTTGTCGACGGCGTAATGGCCCGCCACGGCGATCCCGCGGGGCATGCGCTCCTCGGGCACCTGGGTGATGACACCGACACGAGTGCCCCCTACCTCGGAGAGCGCTTTGAGCACACGCGTCATGGTGGGGCCGAAGTACGGGGCGACGAAGACAACATTCTTCATAGGGCCTCCACGCCGAGGTCCCGGCGCGATCGATTGCTGCGAGGGCGTAATGCCCGGGGGACGACGAGGGTCCAAGGTCGTTCTCTATCGATGAGTGACGGGCTGCGGATACTCACAGAGGAGGCAAAATCGACACGCGTCCATCGGCGCACCCGGCCGGTTCCGCCGGAGGGGCTGTTTCCAGACCCTCCCCCCGTCGAGGAAGGTTCGTCCGGGGCCCCCACCCAAGAACCTAGGCAGGGCAAGATCCCGCGAAATGGGCTTTTCGCCTCAGCTTAGGCCCGACGACGCCGACGCTCGCCCGATTCAGCGAGAACCTGCGGCACGCGGAGGGCACGGGCAGAGTTCGCGTACTCTGCTCCGAACGACGAGGCAGGCCGTGCTGCAGTTGGTTCACCTGCCCCGACTCCCTCGGGAGCGTCGCCGAGAAAGGACGCAACGTCGATGAGCAACTCTGCAATCTTATCCCAAGAATGGGGCTCGGCACCGGGCATGTCCAATGACGCGAACCATGCAGTCGCGGCGGCCGGCGGTGTCGGAAGGGCAAGGAAGGCTCCGATACCCTCTTCGAGCGTTTTGTCTCGCCGTTTGTTGCGCCGGCCAAAGAGCCCCTGCGCCCGGGTGTGGGTGGCGAGAAAGAGCATTGTCATCGCGTGGAGCTCTGCGGCAAGCGGGACGCGACTCGAATAGCTGCTGCATTCCGCCCGCACTCGCTCGAGCCTGTCGAGGTCACGACCACTCGCCGCGCTGAAAAAGAGCTCGCCTCTTTGAGGCGCGAGTCGCTCGAGGACCCCGTCGAAAGCCGCGCGGGCCTCAGCGTCGTCTTCGATGACGACCTCGAGTTCCTCGAGGTCCAAGGAGAGTTCTGCGACCTCATCCTCGTCGAAGATCTCGAGAACAGCCTCCGTGTCGAGGTCAAGTTCGGGCAGGCTGCCACGCAATCGAGGATCGAGACGTTTGGCCTGTTCCGTCAGGGCGAGCCAGAGCTCTTCGGCCCTTGGGGCGTGCCCGATCAGGCGCGTGACCAGCGGTGCTCGCTCTCTTGCGGCCTCTGCTTGAAACAGCGGCTCCAGGGTAGGGAGCAGAACCTGCACCTCGGCCTCCCGCCGTTCTTCCCCAGAGCGCGCGAGCTCGAAGCAGAGCAGACACGCGGCCACCTGGGCTTGCTCGCCTGGCCGTCCATGAAGCGCCTCAAGGTAAATGGTCGTGCGAAGCGCATCGGCCTCTTTGGCGAAACAGAGGTCGACCAGGTCCTCTACGTCGAGCATCCGCGCCTGCTCCCGGAGCAAAGCGATGGCAGCGTCGGAGGGGGCCGTGGGCCTCATTCGGTAGGGGCCTCGTTTGGGGTGCCAGCCTGGAACGAGAGGGAGAGACCCCTCATGCAAGCGACATCGCTCACCGGGACGCCGCTGTCTATATGCCCCGCCTGCGAGTGGGGGCCGCGTTCGTCCGTTGCGATCGCTGCATGAAAAAACAGAGGGGGCGCATGCCCCCCTCTCTCGTGCTTGGCTTGTGGCTGGGGAACTAGGATTCGAACCTAGATAGCGGGAATCAAAATCCCGTGTCCTGCCTTTAGACGATTCCCCATCGCCGGCTACCC
>JBMTAX010000537.1:0-2930 GCA_049429145.1 Myxococcota bacterium | reverse complement strand
ACAAAAGGGGCACCTCGCACCTCGATCGCGCGGAGCCTCCGTGCTTCACACAAGGCGATGCTGCCGGTGCCACTGAAGTGCACGATATCGAGATCTTCTTTTCCGTCCTCGGGGAGGCGACCGTTATCCCAGACGAGCCCACCGCTAAAGGCGAGCACTTTGCCCTCGACCAGATAGAGTTCCTCTGCGTCAAGGGTGAGCACCCGTGCGCCCTCTGGGCCAGGGTCGAGCCAAGCGACACCGTCCCCGACGACTGCCACGAGCGCACGCGCCTCCCCGCCAAAGGGGCTCTCGGTGCGTTTGCCGCGGTACCGCCGAGATACGGGCTCGAGCTCGAAGATACCGCGAAGCCCCAACAACAAATCGCCACGCAGGTAGCCCACTTCACGCAACGGCCACAGGAGCAGACCGTCGTCACGAAGGGTGGGTAGGGAAGGCTCGGGCTCCGCGCTGCGTAGCTCCGCCAGTCGGATGACGTCGACCGTGGATTGTCCCTGTCCCCACCTGGGGCCCTGCGCGTGGGGGCGGGCCTGGGTCGAAGAGGAGAGTCCCTGAGAGCGGACCGCAGCCATGACCGCGACGAGGACCTCATCGAGCTGACCATCGAGGACAATCTCTTTCGCGGGCGATTCCGTCGAGGGTTCCGCCGGGTCGTGCGTGTTCACCCGAGACGCCGCGTCGTCGATTCCCTCGACGAGGGCTTCATGCTCCGCGAGTTCGAGATCCAGATCGATCTCCCGGGCCGCCTCGTCGAGACCCGCAGCCCTCGCGGCCGGGAACGCCGGGCCAGGCGCGGCCTCGATATTTGGGTGCCCGGTGGCGTTCACCGCAGCTAGCGGCGCAGCATTGACAGCGGGGGCTGCGGCGATGCTGTCGTCGAGCATTTCCTCAACAGACATGTCCTCGTCGGCGAACGGGTCGATGTAGCCTTCGTCGTCAACGATGGAGTCGCTAGCGCCGGGTGGCGGTGGTGCTACATCCTCGGGGGAAGGGGCGACGCCATGTGCATCGGGGCTCTCGGCGTCATCAAACGCGAATTCCCGTGAGGCACGGCGCGCGGCCTCGCTCTGTTGCTCGTTCGGCCCCTGCGTCTCGCTGCGCAAAGCACGTGTACGAAGGGCCGTCAGGGCCGCAGCCTTGACTTGGTTTTCGTCGGGCACGGGCTCCGAGGATCCCACTTGCGTCGATGTGCCCTCCGCACGGGGAAGGGTGGAATGGGCGGTCGGGGCTCCGGTCATGACGTCGAGTTCCCCTTTTGCAGGGCGGAGGGCGGTCTCAGCCCTAGCGAGCAGCTCCGTGGCGCGTGCTTGACCGGGATGTAACGAGAGCACGTGGCGAAGCAGCTCTTGGGCGTCGCGATAGCGCTCCGCCTTGAGATAGACCATGGCGAGATTGAGAGAGAGGGCGAGCTCCCCCGGATTCTCTTTCAGCAGGGCGACGAAGATTTTCTCCGCTTCAACGACCTCACCGGCGCGGTAGCGGAGCAACCCCAGCAGGTTGCGGCCCTGGTTGTGGTGAGGGTCAAGTTCGAGCACGCGCTGGAGTTGCGCAGCGGCGGCGTCGAGCTGGTCGGCCTGTAGCGCGATTGTCGACGCGCGGATGAGCGCAGAGAGGCTATCAATGGGTGGATCTATCGCCCGTGGTTCCTCAGGATCTCGCGCATCACTCATCGCCAACGTCTCCCCGGGCCCGAAGGGGCTCGCGCGTACTCCTCCCGCAGAAGGAGTACCTTCTTCACGTAGGCCTGAGTCTCGGGGATCTCCGGGATTCGCCCAAGGCGCGCCACTCGGCCGGGCCCTGCGTTGTAGGCCGCCAAAGCGAGCCTCTCGCTCGAGAAGAGGCGCAGCAGCATCGCCAAATAGCGAGTTCCTCCGTCCACATTCTGGGCCGGGTCGAGGCGGTCACGTACGCCTAGCTCCTGTGCCGTTGCCGGCATCAGCTGCATAAGGCCCACTGCCCCAGCGCGGGATCTGGCCGCGGGATTGAACCCGCTCTCGGCCGCCACCACCGCCTTCAGCAGCGGGAAGGATACTCCGTGCCGCTCCGCGGCCTTCACGAGAAGGTCATCGAAACGCCGCGCTTTGCGCCCCGCTGGTGCACGTCCTCGGGAAAAACCGCCGAGCCCCTCGTGGGGCTCCTGCACATAATGGAGCGCCCATCGCTCGAAATCGCCCGGCGTATACCTTTTCGCCCGAGGGTCCTGTGGTCGGTCCGTGACCACGTAAACGCCTTCTTCGTCGATGTAGGCGAACATATCGCCGGCGTGGGCCCCGAGCGAAGGGGCCAGCACGATCACCACCACGAGGAGAACGCGCCTCCACATCATCGGCGTCATGATAGCGCCATCGCGGTCAGTTGGCGCGTTCCTCGTCGCTTGTAGTTTCCTGTTCCGCACGAGGCGAGCCCCTGGCGTGAGGAAGCGATGCCAAGTCGACCGGGGAAGCCTCGGGGAAATCATCGCCCGCCAGGGGCGGCATTTGGCGACCGCCTGCGACTGAAGCCGGAAAGTGGTTCTGGTGTCCCACCCGGGGTAGAGAGTTTGGGGAGTCACACAGGAGGGTCTCTCTATGCGCAGCATGGTTGCCGTCATTGTGGGGTATCTCACCCTGACCCTTTGCCTTTTCGTGCTGTTCGCCGTGTGGTTTTACGATGACGCCGACAGCGGAAAGCCCTCGTGGACCTTCATTGGGGTAGCGGCGTTGTGGGGTTTCTTTGCCAGCGCCGCGGGCGGATATTTGACGGGCAAGATTGCGCGCACCCGACCCTTCGAACACGCGATCGTCCTTGCTGTAGCCGCGGGCCTCATTGGTGTGTGCTCGATGGCTGTGCGTGTCGGTGGCGAACCCGTGGGTTTTCAGCTCGCCAATCTCCTGATTCTCATGGGGGGTTGTGTCGTCGGCGGTTACCTACGGCTCCAGAGAAGCCTCAAG
>JBMTAX010000536.1:0-2934 GCA_049429145.1 Myxococcota bacterium | reverse complement strand
CGCGTCGTTCAGCCCCCGCGCCGTGGCTTCGGCGACGCGCGCGCCCGCGCGCGCATCAAGCTCAGGGTCACGGTCACCCGCCACAACGCGCATACGCTCGCTCATTTCGCGACGACCGCCCGCGAGCTCGGGGTGGACCACGTCACCTTCAAGCCGTTTCGGCACACGGCGGCGTTTATGGGGCAATCGCCGGGTGCGCTCTATCTCGGGCGGCGTGACTACGAAGCCGCCATCCGGGATTGTCGGGAAGCCTGGCCCGAGGACGGGCCAACGCTCGAGCTCGACGACGGGCTCCCTGCTGGACCGGCGGCGTGGACAAAGGTGATCCCCCGCTTTGGCTGCGTCGGTGGAACCACCCATGCATCGGTTCTCTATGACGGGCGCGTCGTCGCCTGCGACGCGGTGCTCGACGACGACGACTGGACCTTGCACACGCACTCTTTCGGCGAAGCCTGGCGCGCGGCCCCGACCCTGACGCGCTGGCGGGCGCTGCCAGGGAATGAAGAGTGTGGCGGGGGCTGCGCGAAGTCTCCCACCTGTCGTGGGGGATGCCGTGCGCGTGCGCTCGGCATGGGGGGCAGCATCGACGCGCCCGACCCGTGGTCTCATTGCGAGGAGCGTCGCTATCCGACGGTATCTGCCGACGAAGACCAGACCCGAAAAAAGACCGTATCCGGGCGTAGGGGCCTGCGCGTGATCGCGGAGTAGAGCGGCGGCAAGCGGAACGACTGGGTAGACGAGAACGCACTGGGTAGCGCCCGTGGCTGCGCGCGACCGCCGCTTGGGACCACCCACACTCCCGCTACAGCCGACCCCGCCATGGAGCGCGTAGGACAAATCAAGCCACTTCTCCCGCTGAGGGGCGACTATCCGTCGGGGGGCGTGCTTGCTGCCCGGGGCGGTGGGAATCTCCGTGCCTGGGTGGCGGGGGTGAAGGTAGCGCCCCCGCTTTACGAAAAGCGCGTTTGTTCTTCTGATGCGCAAAGAGCCTCCGGCGAACCCGGGACGATTCATCTGAGGATCATCGTGCGACCCCTAGGAGACCCTGTGAGAATGGAAACCAAAGACGATCTTCACGCGTGGCCGACACGCCAGATCATCTCCCGAGCATCGAGCGGCGGCGGCTTTCTGGTCCTTCTGATGTGGATGAGTGCTTGTACCCCTGTTGCTGCCGACGAGACCCTCGACGCCGGGCCCATCCTCGCTGCGATCGGGCAGCGCTGCACGCGTTACCCCTGCGAGGATTCCCTCCTGTGCCTTGACATCACTGGTGGTCGGGATGCCGCAGCCTGTTTCGCGACGTGCGCGGAGGAAGGGGCCTCTTGCGAAAAGGGTGCAGGTTCAGTCGGGACCTGCGAGCGGGCGCCTGAAGACTCCAATGCGCCGGGAGAATTGGTCTGCGTCTCCACCGTGTCGTCTCTGGCCGGCTGCGGGAACCGCGCCAACGCCAGATGTGACGTCGACTCACGATGCCTTATGCTAGAAAGCTTCTCGTCGATGAGCTGCGTGCGCGTTTGTAGCTTTGACGACCCGGCTACCTGCAAGCAACCAGGCCCCGGATGCGGTTGCGAAGAAGGCGAAATCTGCCACTCATTTGTCATTCTCGCGAATGGTGACGGTACCTGCGCTCCACCCACTCTCCCGGGCGACAGGTGCGGGGTCGAGGAGGATGGGACACTGCACCCATGTACGGGGGGGCGCTGCCTGGTGCAATCAGCCCCCTACCCCGGTGTGTGCGAATAGGTATGGCGCGTGCCTCTGCCTGGTTCCATGCCCCATTGCAGCGGGCGATCAGTCATCGCCGCACGGTCTACTCAGCTGCCGTCACACGTCGTCGCCGAGCTGCGCTTGCAGGAGCGGCGACACGGGCGGCGCCTACGACTTTGGCGCCTGAGAGCAGCGCCCCCTGAGAAAACATGCGGCCATGCGCCGGCGCCAAGGGTGAGGTGGTTCCTTCGGCGAACCACAGAGATCGCTCGGGGTCTGGGTTTTTCTGCCCGGGGCGGTGGGAATCTCCGTGCCTGGGTGGCGGGGGTGAAGGTAGCGCCCCCGCTTTACGAAAAGCGCGTTTGTTCTTCTTATGCGCTTCTTCAGGGGAATAAGAATAAAGAAGATGTGGCTCAGATTTGCAGCGATTCTAGCGATTGCCACTGGCATCGGTGCGTGTGTGGGAGCGGCCGGTTCTGACGGTACCAACGGTGTGGACGGTTACAACGGGGTCAATGGCGCCGACGGTCGGGATGCGCCCGTCGATGTCGTTGTGCTGCCCGGCTTTCTCGCTCCCGAGAGCTTCAACGCCGGCGCAGACGGCACTGTGTACATAGCGAGCGTGGCGACCGGCACCCTCCTGACGATGTCGCCCGACAGCTAACCGCTTGGCGAACCTTTGTAGGCGGAGACCGCGCCTGCGCCCAATGACAGCCAGGTGATCGGTAAACTTGGTACTTCTGTCGACGACGCCAACAGTGACCTCTGGCTCTGTACGATGAATACGATGACCTATGCTTCGACCTTGCGTCGCTATGACCTTGCGACGTTCACGCAAGAGACGGAGTTCCCGGCGCAAGCCGGCGCCTGCAACGACATCGCGATCGATGGCAATAGGAATGTCCATATCACCGACTCGTTTACGGGCATCGAACGACTCCCCGTCGGCGGTTCCGCTCTCGAACTCTGGGCCACGAATGCATCCTTCACTGCAGGGCCGGGCGAGTTTGCCATCGACGAGATCGTGATCGACGGCGACCATATTTACGTGAACAACCTGACCTCGGGTTCACTCATCCGCGTCATGATCCAGAGGGAGAGTTCGCTTGGGGCGGAAGAACAGCCTCGGGAGAAAATCAGCCGGCTTTGCCGTAGGGGCTGGGAAATGTGTGCTCGAGGAGGAATGCGGTCTCAGCGTGTCTGCGTGTGAAGACGCCCTCTTCGCGC
>JBMTAX010000535.1:0-2938 GCA_049429145.1 Myxococcota bacterium | reverse complement strand
AGGGCCATCCCCGCGCCCCCTCCGCTTCGCCTTGAACGCGCCCAGAGCAGATATGGCTGGTGCTCTCCGTGACGCACTCTCGCGGGGAGACGCGGCACGAGACATCGCTCGGCACGCCGCGGCCCTCGGTCCGGATGTTGTCGTCGCGGCGATCGAGAGCGGACGCGGGGGCCCAGAGGTCCTCGCCGTTCGATTCCTCGAAGGACGCGCCCATGTCGTCGTCGCGCTGGCACTGCGCGGCGACCTGGGTGACGTAGATGCCCAAGCACGCCGTCTGCTCGAGGCTGTGCAGCTGAAGCCTGAGGACTGCTGGCTCGACGGCGGCGATGCCACCTCCCTTCGAGAGCGCCTCTTTTCACCGCCTCGCCAAGAGAGCCGACGGCGCCCCACCCTTCTGGCCTCCCCCCCGCAGGCGGGTGATCCGACTCTGTTTCTCAGTGTCAGCGCGGGCGCTTTGGGCGTCTTCGCCGTCTCAGCTGTGCTCACCGCGCTGGTGCTCGCCCAACAACCCTCTGCCGCATCGACGGTGGAGTTGGTGATCGATGCCAGCGCGCTCTAAGTCAGCATCCCATCTGATGTTTTTCGCGAGTCGCTGGCTGGTCGCCACCGGTCTCGGCTGCGCACTCGGTGGCTGTGGGCCCGAAGCAGTGCCGCTTCGTCTCACCCTCGTCGCGGCCCCAGAATTTCCAGTGGGTCTCCGTTCGCTGCGGGTCGTCGTACGAGAGGCAGCACGCGATCGGCCTGACGTGTACGGCCCTTTCGCGCTGCGCGACGACTTCCACATCGCGCTTGCCGTTCGACCCGGCGAGCCCTTCTATGCAGATATCCTCGGCTGTGGCGATCGTGATGTCTGCGACGAAGAGAATGTCATCGCCCGCGGGTGCACTGCCGTCGTCAAGGTAGAACGTTCGGTAGAACTGAAAGTTACGCTCCATGGCATCTCGACGGCTGAGGCAGCGGCTTGCCCCCCCGAGCTGCCGTAGCGATCGCGGCGACGGAGCGGCCGCGATGCAACAGGTGACCTGAATTCACCATTCAGGGTCGCGCGGGAAGGCGTAGCTCTGGCTCGCCGCTCGCTACACCGCCTACGCGCAGCTCTCCTGCGTGCGGGTTGAACATGCCCGGCAACACGTTGTCCTTCGACGGTAAGGGCAGACCACCGAGATGCGGGTCCGCGTCCACAGTGGTAGGCGCACCTGAGGCGCCGAGGGCCGCTGGCGCGTTCTCCCCCCGCTCAAGCGGTGGGGAAGTGCCCACCTCCTCGACGTGGCGAGGTCCGACGCGCACAACGACTGCGGTTCTCTCCTCGAGGTCTGCCAGCAGTCGCTGCTCCTGGTCACGCGCCTGCAAGTACCTCTCGGTGGCGAGGATCTGCTCGCGGACGTCGTCGAAACTCACCTTCCGCTGTTGACGCTCTTTGAGGAAGAGTAAGTGGAAACCCCGCTCCGTACGGATCACGGGGGACACTTGGCCGGGAGAGAGCGAGAACGCCGCCTGCGAGAGGTCTGGCAAGAGACCTCGTCGTGGAACCCACCCCAGCGCCCCGCCGATCTCCCGGGTGTCGACGTCATCACTCTCCTGGCGCGCTAGTATGGCGAACTTCTCCTCCCCACCCTCGAGGGCGGACGTGCGCAGCTCCTCCGCGCGCCGACGCGCTTTCTCGACCTCGGCCAGGGGCGCGTCCGGTGACAGGCCGACGAGAATCTGCCGCACGAGCACCCTGTCGTCCTGCTGCCACCGCTCCGGCTGCTCATCATAGAGACGACGAGCGAGGTCATTATCGACGACAGGCAGCTCCTGCCGAAGCTGTGCGAGCAGACGCGCGATGCTGCCGTCGATGCGAACATCCCGTGCGAGAGACGATCGATCGGTCCTCATGCGCGTGAGCACCTCGTCGACGGGTCGTCCCTCTCCCCCTTGGGCGAGCACGAGGGAAACCTCTTTCTCCACCTCGGCGTCGCTGAGGCTCACGCTCCGGCGCAGTGCCTCTTCGTACAACAACCCTCGTTTGAGCAACTGCTTGAACGCGGGGAGTTCCAGCGCCTCGACGACGTCATCCGACAGCGGCCCTGGGGGCACCCTCATTCGCGTCGCCAGCAAGAAGAGAGCGCGCTCGAAGTCTTCCCGAACGAACGCCGTGGTCCCCACGGTGACGATGGTCTCCCCGGGGTTCGCGTGCAGCGGTCCTTCCGCGGCACTCGCTCCCTCCACAGCGGGCAGAGACGGGTTCTCCGTATGACCAGCCAGCCCAGCAGGCGGCATGGGTTTCGCTTCATCGACGCGCGGCGCGCAGGAGCACACGACAACGATGATGCCCCAGAGCGTCCCACGGCCAGCGCAGCGATGGCGATTGCGTCCCGGCGTCAGTCTCCGAAGCACGCCATCGCCTCCGCCGGGAAGAAACCCGAGAGCACGGCGGCCCCACGGGCGGCCCCGCTGCCCACCAAGGACAACTGCACCACCGACCCAGGGGTCACGTCCAGCCGCAGGGGTACCCCGAGTAACTCGGCGCACACCGCAGGCAGCAGCGGCAGGTGTGACACCACCAGCAGGCGGCGTACGGAGCTAGACGCGAGTACCCGGCTCACCTGGGCAGGGCTCCCGTGCGGGGTGAACTCATCTTGTGTGAGGAGCTGGGCGCAGCCTACGGTTGTCGCGACGATGGCAGCGGTCTCGACCGCACGTCGGTAAGGGCTGTGCCACACCGCGTCGACCCGCAACCCCATACGAGACAGGGCCCTCGCCAGTTGTTCGACGCCATGGCTGCCCGTCGGGGTCAACGGCCGCGCGGCGTCGCCGCGATGGTCCTCGGGGGCTGCATGCCCGTGCCTCATCAACCAAAGTTCGCGCATGGGACGACTTTACTGCGAAGGGAACGCTGGCGCGATTCCGAACGAGGGTCAGCGCGTGCCGCGTGCGATGGCGCGCTCTACGCGGG
>JBMTAX010000534.1:0-2946 GCA_049429145.1 Myxococcota bacterium | reverse complement strand
TCAGGCTGCTCAAGGAGCTGAAGCTCACGCGGCGCGCCGTCGATGGAGGCGAGGGCAGCGACGCTGGCGGCAGCAGTGGCGGCGACCCCACCCTCGACAGCGACGGTGACACCATCCCCGACGTGGAAGATAACTGTATCGCCAAAGCCAACGACGACCAGGCAGACTTCGACCAAGACCGCGTAGGCGACCTGTGCGACCTCTGTCCCGTGGCGGTGACGGGGCGCGAAGTAGACGAGGACGGTTGCCCGCTGCCGACGGAGCAAGAGCGCGACCTCGTGCGCGCCATCGCCCTCGCCATCGCACAGGGCGACCCCGCCACCACCGAACTCGACCTCGACCAGAGCGGGGAGCTCGACGTGGGCGACCTCGATATCGCCATCGGGCGCATCTACGTCGCTCTGCAGCCCACAGGGGACACCCCATGAGCCGAAACTTCTTTCGCTGCACCTTGCTCGCAGCCCTTTTGCTTGTCGGGGTCGCCTGTACTCCGAGCCCTCAGCTTGGTGACTCCGAAGAGAGCGGTCGCATTGAGGCGGTGGTCAACGAGGGGGGCGTCGACATCGTCCTCGCCTCTCTGGCGACCCCGCTCCGCACCCTACAGGTTGACGTGGACCTCGCTGGCGGTGTCGCCACCTCGGTGCTGCCCGCAGGCGATATTTCAGTAAATGTGCTCGAAGCGGGGCTCACATCACCTCGCTCGACCCTCACCCTCGTGGTGGCGGATACCCGACGTTTGCCTCTGGCGAATGGTACGGTGGCGCGCCTCGTGACCGATGGGGGCGTCACCGCCACGTTGACTCGCGCCATCGCGGGCAACGACGACGGTGAGCGTGTCACGCTGCTCACCTCGGGAGACGGGCAATGAACGGTACCCCCCTGCCAGGCCCAGGCCGGGCTCGCTTTTCCCGTGTTTTCTTCGCACCCCTGCTCGTTGGCCTCGCGGGCTGTGGGGTCGAAGGATGCCTCGGCCTCGGTGACTTTCAGGCGACCCCTGAGCCGGAGGCGACGCTGCGCGGCACCATTGGGGACCTCCCCGACGCACTCTCAGGCCGCCTCGGCTTCACGTCGCTACGAGTTCGTGCGCTCAGCGTCGACGGGGCTGAGCTGGCGGTGACGGAGACACAGCCGTCGCAAACCTTCACCTTGAACCTGGGCCCCGGGCTCGATCACTTCAACGTGCGCGTTGTCGTCGACAGCGGCTCTGTGTTGCTTCGCGGGTTCGCCGCGGAGGCGGCAGCGGGAGCCGAAGTAGACGTCGGAACCCTCGGCGTCACCTCCACCGCGGCAGCCCTCGTCGCAGAGCGCTATGCCGTACGCGAGCGCGCTGGCCTCGCGAGTACGCCCGTCGGCACCCTCGCCGCGGTTCTCGAGAATGCTGCGGGCGACGAACCCGCGGTGGGCGCGTTCCGTTCCATCGTCAGCGAGGTGCTTGCTGCCACCGACCCCGCTACCGGGGAGCCGGCCTTCGACCCTGCGGGCTATATTGCCGACACGACGGCGCTCGGACAGGCTGGGGTCGACGCTGGGGCTTACGAGAGCGCCCTCGAGGCTGCTGTGAACGCCTCCTTGGTGCCCGTGGTCTGTGACCCGAGCCGGCTGCGGGTCATGTTTACCGTCGACACCAGTGGCCAAGGAAAAGACGGCAATGGTTCGGCGCAGTTCATTCGGCAGCCTTCGAAAGAGGGCAAGGTCTTCCTTGGCATCACTATCGACCCCTCGAGCCCCGTGCCCGACAGCGCCGCGGTCTTGAAGCCGCGCCTAACACCCAACGACCCGAGCACCGAGATGTTCGACGACGGCACCCAGGGTGACGAGGTGGCGAGCGACGGTATCTTCACGCGTATCCTCGACCTTCCGACGGGCATGCGGGTGCTCTACAAGTACACGAACGGCTCAGCAGGTGAGGGCTTCACCGGTACCGAGGAGTGGCCAGGGAATGCGCGTATTCTCGAGGTGCAGGACGTCCTCACCGGGGTCGCGTCCGGCACTCCCGATTGTCTCGTCATCCGACGCGACGTGTTTGGCGACGAATCCAGCAACAAGAACTTCGTCAACTTGCACGCTCGCCTCGCCGGCGGGGACCTGAGCTACGAGCAAGACCTCGGCGGCGAAGTGGTTCCCCCGGCACCTGGAGATGACCTGAAGCGACCCGGCGGCCTTTCGGTCGACGATACGAGGTCGAAGGGAACATTGACTCCGGCGGGCATCCCCGAGGCGCGAGAGAACGGTGTTTGCCAGCTATGTCCCGCGCCGCTCACCGTGTCTGCTGACGACGACGCGCCGCCGCGGCTGTTGGCTGCGGCCTTCATCGCCACCGACCGCGCCCGCATCACCTTTTCAGAGGACATCGATGTGCAGACGGCCGGCAGCGCGTCGAACTACCTCCTGACGAACACGGAGGAGGGAAACGCTCCCGTGGCTGTCACTTCGGTACAGGTGGTGGGCGCCAGCGTCATCCTGACGCACGACACACTCGACCCTCGCGTGCGCCATCGCCTGAGCGTCAAAGGAGTCAGAGACGCGTCGCTGCGCCAGAACGAGATCGAGCCCGGGGCAAATATCGTCGTCGGGCCCGACCGAACCCCGCCTACGGTGGTAGAAGTTCGTCCGGCCAGCATCGTCGAGCTCAACCCAGGCTCGCGCCCTGGGAACCCTGAAACGGGGGAGGTGGTCATCGTCACCTTCAGCGAGGTCCTCGACAAGATCGCAGCAGAAAATGCCGACGGGTACAGCATCGATGGCCTCGAGGTACTGGCCGCGTTCCAACGAGGACGCGATGTTCTCCTCGTCACTTCTCAGCAGACCCGCAGCGCGCCTTACACCTTGTTTGTCGGCACTGTCTTCGACGTGGCGGGAAACGTCGTCACGACTCCAGAGCCCGTGCCGTTTCGCGGCTTGAGTCTGTCGCAGGTCACCTTTCGCGCGGTGGTCGACTTCGCCTAT
>JBMTAX010000533.1:0-2948 GCA_049429145.1 Myxococcota bacterium | reverse complement strand
GCCATGGTGTGCCCCTGCAAATACGCGTAGCCCGCGGGTGCCTCCGCCGGGAAGGGCACGAGTTCCTCTGGCTCCTCGAGGCGCAGAAAGGTCACCACCTTGTCCTCAGGTCCCTCGACGTACAGCTGGATCTGCGAGTGCTGGTCGGTGCTGCCGACGGCCACCACTGGTGTGGGGCCTAGATGCACGCGCTTGCCGTCGCGCGTACGTGCCTTGCCGAGGCTCTCGCCCCACAACTGGCAGTACCACTCCCCGAAGGGCCGGAGCCGATCGCAGTAGGGCATCACGACGTGGATGGGGCGCCGCAGCGTCGTGTCCGCGAGGTGATGGAGGGCGGCGTGGGCGAGCGCCAGGTTTAGAGAAAGGTCCGAGCTGGTGCAGCGTGACCGCATGCTGCGCGCTCCCGCCTGCAGCTGCTCGAGGTCGATGCCCGCGTAGGCCGCCGGGAGCAGTCCCACTGCAGTGAGCACGCTGAAGCGCCCGCCGACGTTGTCGGGAATGGGCAGCGTACGCAAACCGTCGGCGTCGGCGATCTCTCGCATGAGACCTTTCGCGTCGTCGGTGGTGGCGATGACCCGTGCGCGGTAGCCCTCGTCCCCGAAGGCCCGACGGAGCCGATCGCGCAGTACAACGAATTGGGCAGCGGTCTCCACCGTGCCGCCGCTCTTGGAGATGACGTTGAAGGCGGTGCGCTCGAGGTCGAGGCTGGCCAGAGTGCGCTCGAAGCGCACCGGGTCGACATTGTCGACGAGCAGCACACGGCCTGGCTCTGCAGCGAGGGCCTCGAGGAGCATTCGCCCGCCGAGGCTTGAGCCGCCGCTGCCCAGGATGACGAGGCGGTCGAAACGCTCACGCAGTTGCGCTGCCAGCTCGCGGACCCTCGCCGCGAGGGCTGTGTCGTCGGGGAGAGTCCAAAAGCCAAGCTGGTCCTTCTCGACCGCAGCGAGCACCGCAGGGACCGCCACAGCCGTGCGTGGGTGTGCGCGGAGACTCGCCTCGGGGACACCGCCGCCGACGCGAGGGGCGAGAGCGAGGGAAAGATCGAGGGTGACGCGGGCTTCGGTCATGGTTCCTCCATGGGGTCGCGCGATTGCTGCCAGAGAATGCGGGGCTCGGGAAGACCCGGCAACGACTTGCGCCCTGCCACTCGGGGGAGCGACAGGGCGCGAGAGCGGAGCCGCCGCCGTCGAGCACAGAGTTCCTGCACGACGGCGGTCTATGCCGAAAGGACTTACTCGACGATGGCGCAGTGAGCCCCTTCCACGGTCTCACACGCCTGGCTCGACCAGCCGCCCATGTAGTAGACGAGGTTGTCCAGGTTCGTTCCATTGAACTCGACCAACGCATCGTAATCGGAGGGCTTGGCACCGTTGTACCCGGCGCCGAGCTTGAACGCTTGGATGTCAGCCCCCTCTGCGCGACCGGTGACAGTCGACGGGCGCAGGGTGCTCAACTCGATGTCGCCGGCGCCGTCTGGGAACCAGATGTTCCACTCCGCCTCGTCCTCATTCAGATTCAGGCGGTAGAAATCGGCGCTGCCCGACTTGGTCAGCTCGAATGTGCCAGCTGCGGGCGTCCACTTGCCTCCTTGGTGCTCGAGGAAAGAGCCCGCGGGGAAGCTGTTCGTCGCGCCATACTTGTCGCTGATGTGGGTGATGGTGCTCGCCCCGAGGGAACCGCCGCTCAGCCCGTCGATGTCGAGAGCGATGGCGATGGTGACGAAGAGGTTGCCTTCGAGGCCGTCGTGAGGCGGCGCGTAGTCAACCCGCGCGGTACCCTTGGCAGGAGCGTCACCGACCTCGGGGGGGAGATAGTCGAGCTTGCCATCTTTTTGGTTGTTGGTGTCCCGGTCGTCGGGGTCGTCGAGGCCGGCGGTCAGACCCAACGGAACGAGGCCGATGCCGGGGACGACGACACCCGTGAGGAGCACGGCGCCCGAGGTATGTTTGGCGTCGGCGCAGCTCGGAGAAGTCCCTTGCCCCGGCACACAAGGCAGGGTGGGAACATTGTAGGTGACCGCCTGTGTGATGAGGGTGTTCAACGCGACGGCGTCACCTCCGGTAAGCTCCTCGAAGGGCCACGCGTCGTAAGGAACGGGCGCGCCCTCCGACGACGCCGTCGGGCGGTTGCTTTCGGTGAGCTCGAGGCCGCTGACGATGCCGTGGTCAAACTTGCCGAAGAAGGGCAGCACGGCCGACAGGATCTGCCCAACGTTCACCTCGTCACTGGCGGTGACGCTGGAGATGACCGAGCCGATCTGGCTGAGGCGGAGGCGGCCACCGAGGGCCCAGAGGATACGAAGGCCTGGGTCACCGAGGGTCACGAAGTCGCCCTTGATGGACTCGGCACCGAGCTCGAGCACCAGACCGCTCGGGAGAGGCACCACTTCACCGTCAGCGTCGGTCACACCCTCGAGCACAATGTTGTAGTCGGCGATCTCGCCGATGAGGGTCGCGAAGTCGAGGTCGGTGATCGCCCCGCCGATGGACATGCCGGTGAGGCCGAGCTTGATGTCGCCCTGGGTGGTCACATTGCTGAAGTCAAACTTGCCCTTCACGCCGGCGACCTTGGACTCGTCGGGCACTGGCACCGTGAAAAGCGCGACTTGGTTCGAGCCCGGAGCCACGACCGTTTGCCACTGGTGCGTGGTGGGGAAGGCAGAGACGGCTTTCAGCGTAGCGGCCGCGCCGGGGAAGGTCGCGACGCCGTTGGCGTCGGTCTTCGCCACGGTGGGCTCGGCGGCGTCGGTGGTGACGGCAGCGTCGGCGTTGGCGATGGGCAGACCCGTGGTGACGTCAATCAGCACCACCTGCACATCCGCGGCAGCCGGAGCCGCATAGACTTTGACATCGGCGGTACACGTGGCGCTGCCACGGCTCGCACTCGCCGTCACCGTTCCGCTGCAGACCCCGCTCGCGCAGGTCGCCGCCAGGCTGTCACCGGAAACC
>JBMTAX010000532.1:0-2953 GCA_049429145.1 Myxococcota bacterium | reverse complement strand
TGGGTTTCCACGACGCCGGGCCGTACGTGGGTTATGCGCACCGCGGAGGGAACTTTCAAGGACGAGGACCGAGACGACCTCGCCGCGGTGCATCGTGCGAGGGTGCGCGAGGCCCTGGCCACTTGGGCCGAGCGACGGAGAGACGACACGGCTGCCCGCGACACTTCCCGATGGGTTCTCGACACCAGCTCTTCGGTGTCCCGCGGGGCACTGCCGGTCGTTCGTCCAGCGACATCATGGGAGACGCCGCAGAGTCGCGCGGGTATCGGTGACGCAACGCATTTCGGTGGGCTGCGCCCTGTTGGACAGGTCGGGCTCACCTACCTGGTCCTCGACGGACCCAACGGCATGGTGGTGGTCGATCAACACGCTGCTCACGAGAGGATCACATTTGAGCGCCTGCGCGCGGCGGTGCGCACGAACGCGCCCAGTACGCAGCCGTTGCTGTTCCCCTTGCAGGTTTCCTTGTCTCCCCTCGAGGACGCGGCGCTCGTCGATCATGGGCCCGCTCTCGCCCGCTACGGGCTCGACGTCGAGCCGTTCGGCGCCGGCTCGGCGATGATTCGCGCAGTACCCTTTGGCCTCGACGCAGGGAAGGCTGAAGCGATAGTGCGTGACACGCTCGCTGAGCTTGCCGAGGGCGGCGGCCCCGATGCTCTCGAGGAACTTACGGACAAGGTCTGTGCGCGCCTTGCGTGCCACGGCTCGGTGAGGGCGGGGCAGCATCTAAGCAACGACGAAGTACGGGCATTATTGCGTCAGCTCGACGAGATTGACCTCGGTGCGCATTGTCCTCACGGCCGACCGGTGGTGCGCAGTTTGCCCTTCGATGAGATGGCCCGATGGTTCGACCGACGTTAGCGCTGTGTCCATCAGTGCCCTGTGTGCGAAAGGCAGCACCACGCACGATGACGCTCTCCGTTGCCATGCGCCAAAGTGAGACCACCTATGCATGACCCCTCACCACATCGAGGCCGAGCGCGACCTGGCCATGCGTTGCTGGACACGAAGTCCGTTTCGGAAATGCCTTGGGTCATCGCCGGTCCCACTGCCTCCGGCAAGAGCGCTCTGGCCCTTGCACTCGCGCAGCGCACAGGCGGTGTCATCGTCTGTGCCGATAGCCGACAAGTCTACCAGGGCATGCAGATCGGTGCAGCCTCACCCAGTGAATCAGAGCGGCGTGTCGCCCCGCACTACGGTTACAACGTCGTCCCTCCTGAGGAGCGATATGATGCGGGACGCTTCCTGGTCGACACTGACCACACCGTTGCCTCGGCCGCCGCGCAGGGTGTCGTACCCATCCTCGTTGGTGGCTCAGGGCTCTACCTTCGATGTTGGCGCCATGGGTTCGACGAAGTGCCAGGGGGAGATCGGACTCACCGAGAGGCTCTCGAAGCGGAGCTGTCACAGCGGGGCACGGTCGCGCTACACGGGCGGTTGCAGAGCATCGACCCCGTCGCGGCTGCTGCCATTTCCCCACAAGATCCCGTTCGGATCGTTCGCGCGCTCGAGATTCATCTCGCCACGGGGAGACGGCCCAGCGAGTTACGCACAGGCCACGACGCCAATGCCGCGCCCCGGGTTACTGCGCGCTGGCTCTTGCTCGAGGCTGAAACGCGGTGGCTCGGGGAGAGAATCAGGGCGCGCACAGAGGCCATGTGGCAGGCGGGACTCATGGAAGAGGCCGTGCGTCTGCGAGAGCGGCTCGGCCCGAGCCACCCCCTGCTCGGCACCATGGGGTACGAGGAGGCTCTAGCTGCCTACGACGGACATCTGCAGGTTGAAGACGCAGTCGCCCGCATCGCGCAGCGCCAGCGAAGCTACGCGAAGCGGCAGCGCACTTGGTTTCGCAAGGAGCCTTGGTGGGTCCGCTTGCCCGCTCATGACCCCGACCTCGTCTCCCGCGCGCTCTCTGTGTTCGAAGGGGAGCTTCCAGGACTACAGGGACCTGAGCGCCCAGTCGCCTGAATCCAGGGAAGTGAACCCCTGGGGGTTTTCAGCGCCGGACGAGCGGAGTAGCGCCCCCCTATGCGCCCTCTCGTCGAGCCTCACCTCCGCGCCCTCGTGCCTTACGTCCCCGGCAAGCCGATCGAGGAGACCGAGCGCGAGTACGGCGTCTCGGGGATCGCCAAGCTTGCCTCCAATGAGAACTGTCTTGGCCCCTCGCCCCTCGCTATCGCGGCCATGCAGCGGGTGTTGTCTGGGTTGCATCTTTATCCCGACGCTGACGGCTTCTATCTCAAGAAAAGGCTCGCTGCACGTCATGCCGCACATGGCGTCGATCCGCGGCAGATCATCGTCGGCAATGGCACGAATGAGATCTTGACCCTCTGCGTGCGAGCCTTCCTCGGTCCCGGCGAGGCGTTGCTCAATGCGTGGCCGAGTTTCGTGGTCTATCGACTCGCGGCACGTAGTTGTGGACGGGATGAAGTCACCGTGCCCCTCGACGCCTCGTTGAAATACGACGTCGACGGGATGCTCGCCGCCGTCCGAGAGCGTTCGAACGAGGTCAAGCTCGTGTTCGTCGCCAATCCGAACAATCCTACCGGGACATATCTGACCGACGAGGAACTCAGCAGGTTTGTCGATGGACTTCCCTGTGATGTTGTCCTGATCCTCGATGAAGCCTACGCCGAGTATGTCACCGCAACAGACTACCCCGATGGCCTTCAGCTGGCCCTCTCCCGTCCTCGTACGCTGCTCACCCGAACCTTCTCAAAGGCCTTTGGGCTCGCGGCGCTCCGGGTCGGGTACGCCGTTGGCGACATCGAGCTCATCGAGATCCTCAATCGCCTTCGCGACCCCTTCAATGTCAGCAGCCTCGGGCAAGCAGCGGCCCTTGCTGCCCTCGACGACCTTGCCCACGTCGAGCGTTCACGGGACCATAACGCCGAGGAGCTGCCGCGTGTAGCTGCGGGCCTACGTGCCATGGGCTTGAAGGTATGGCCAAGCG
>JBMTAX010000531.1:0-2955 GCA_049429145.1 Myxococcota bacterium | reverse complement strand
AAAAGCTATCGCCTCCTTCGGGAAAGTACTGAAATGACGAGTTCCCCGTGCCCCACGGCGAGGCCCTTGGAGGACGCGGGCGGACGTGGCTTCTCGTGTTGCACAGGCGCCGTCGTCTTCGGTAGCGGCGGGAGCCGTTCGAGCGCCACCTCCAGGCGCCACGTCTCGCCCACCGCAGGGGTCACGGTGTCGGCCCAAGGGAGGTACCCGGGGGCATCCACCTCGACCCGGATCGGCACCAACGGCACAACGACGGTGTCCGCCGCATAAGGCCGTCCTCCCAGGGTAACGAGGGCGCCAGCGGGGTGAACCCGCAGCTCCACAGCGACCGGGAGAGGCCTCAGAGCCAGTTCTAGGCGCTGTGGGGCATCTGCGTCACGCGCGCGCACCCGCTGGCGCAGGGAGCCATAACCGGGCGCCACGGCTTCGATCTCCACCTCGGTGTCGATAGGCACGTGGAAAACCGCAGGCACCTCCACCGGGGCATCGCTCACGCACCCAAAGCAGCTCACCCGGGTCTCAGGCGGGGTCGAGGTCACGATCAGCGGTACGCGTAACCCCTCGGAAAGTGGCAACTTCGTCGTTTCTTCGATGGCGTCACGGGTCGGGCCGAGCAACGCCCGCCAGCCCACGAGCCCCGCGCCGACTACGAGTGCCAGACCCACGACCAGTGGCGCACCAGCCAAGCGACCTCTCCCCTGCGGAGCGTCGACGAGGACAGGGGCGTGCGACGCAGCGTGCGACGCAGCGGGCGATGGTTCGAACTCGTCAGCGTTCGCCTCCCCTTCGAGGCGCTCCTCGGACACAGGGGTCTCCCCCGCCCCGACCAAAGGCTGTGGTGCGGCGAGAAATGCAGCAGTCTCGTCAGTGGCAGCGACTCGGCGTACTGCGCCCGCGTAGCTCGCTGGCGTGGATACGGAGGTCTGCCCTGACGACACCGATGCGGATTTGGGAGCGACCGGGCGCGCGGGGGCGGCGGAATCGGCTGAGCTATGGAGCTTGGTCCGCAACGCCAAATCAGCGTTCGGAGCCCCGTCAGGGCCTTCCTCGCCCCCTTCCCAGCGACGTCGTTCCGTCAACTCTGATGGAAAGTGCCGTTCGAGCACCTCGACGATGCGCCGGTGGTGGAACCCGGGGTCATGGCGGTACATATAGGCGCGCAGGGCAGAGGCGAAGTCCTCGGCCGTCGGGTACCGGCGAATGGCGCGCCGCTCGAGAGCGCGCCGCACAATCTCCATCAGCGCGTCGTCACACGCCCCCTCCGCCACAAGGTCGGGGATCGGCTCCTCCGTGATTTGTCGGTACACCGAGAGTTCATCGGCGCCGGAGAAGAGATTCCGGCCCGACAAGAGTTCAAAGAGCACCACACCCGCAGCGAAGACGTCGACGCGGTGGTCGTAATCCTGCTTCACACCGAAGGCGGCGGGGTCGATCATCTCGGGGGCCAGGTAGCGAAGCTTGCCCTTGATGGTCCCGACGGTGGTTCGCTCAAGCCTGTCGCGAGCGCGGGCGATGCCGAAGTCGATCAGCTTCACGTTGCCGTCGTAGGAGAGGAGGATGTTCTGCGGGCTCACGTCGCGATGGATAATCTGGGCGGGTCGGCCCTTGTCATCTCGCTGTTCATGGGCGGCTTGCAGACCGTCGAGGACCTGGGACGCGACGTAGCAGCTCTCGAGGACACCCAGACGTTCCCCAACGCTGCGCAGGTGCTTCCACAGGGTCCCCAGGGACTGCCCGGCGACGTACTCCATCACCAAGAAGTAACGACCTCGTTCTTCACCGAAGTCGAGCACCTGGGCGATGTTGGGATGGGCGAGCCACATGTTGATGCGCGCCTCGTCGAGCATCATGCGAAGGAACTGCGCGTCATCGGAGTACTCCGCCAAAATGCGTTTGATGACGACGCGCTTCGCGAAGCCATGAGCCCCGAGCTGAGTCGCCGCGAATACCTCCGCCATACCGCCCCGGGCGATCTGTCGAACCAAGCGGTAGCGACCGACGTGCTCCGCGACGTCCGTCGACGGTGAGGTAGCCCCCTGCGACACATTCCTCCCGAGGTTCACGCGCGGCATGCGCCTTGACAGGTTTGCACCTGCGCTGCGCTGGCGCCAAGTTGTGCGATGGATCGGGGCGACGCAGGGGCGCTCGTCACAGCCAAAGTGGCTGCGTGTGGGGCGATGCCGATCCCTTGACGACGACACCTCGAGAGCGAGAAGCTCGTGGCTGTGCAGTCTCCTGTCCATCGCGTAGCCATTGCTGGTGTCAGTCGCCTTAGCCTGGTCGGCGTGACCCTCGCTGGCTGCCTGGTAGGATCTGGTTCGGTGCAGGCTGCCCCTCGCTACCTCGGGGCGGTGGCGCGAGGCGAAATCTCCCCATCCGTCGCGGGGGTCATCGACGCTGCGCTGCAAGCCGCTGCCGAGCGAACCCACCAGATGGGGCCCGGTGAGACGCCGCACCGTTCGCCCACGCCGAAGACCACCTCCGTGCGCCAGCTGGAGCGCATGCTCGCTGATGCCCGCGGTCGTCACCTCGAGGGTGACTTCCGAGGCGCGGTCGATCAGACCGAGGAAGCGACGCGCCGCTTTCTCGCCAGCTACGCGTACGAGGAGGACGGCCGCGCTTGGGAAGTCTTCACCGACCTCCTCCTGCTGCAAGGTCTCGCCCTCTCCCGCCTCGACGACAACCGAGCCGCCGACGCCGCACTGAGGCGCATCGCGACGATACGTCCGTCCTATGTCCCGGACCCGGGCATCGCACCACCGCGTTTCACGAGCCACTTCCGCCAGATCAGCCGCCAACTAGCGGGCGAGACAGTCCCGTTACGCATAGAAAGCAGTCCGGAGGGTGCACGGGTCCTGCTCGACGGACAAGCCATCGGTAAGACCCCTCTAGACCTCCCTGCGGTGGTACCCGGGCTCCACCACTTCTCAGTCCGTCACGGCAGCGCCCAAACCG
>JBMTAX010000530.1:0-2965 GCA_049429145.1 Myxococcota bacterium | reverse complement strand
TGGGAGGAGCCGCGGGGGACATCTCGTGGAGGCTAGCGCGTCTCGCGCGCGAGCGGGTGCTTGTCGCCTGCGACGCCGCGCGTACAACCCCTGCCATGCAGCAACGGCATGCCGTCCTCACTTCTTTCGCGCTCTCTGCCTTGCTCGTCTCTTTGGCTGGACGGGCCGCGCCTCTCTCGCCACAGCAGCAGCGTCGCGTCACCCCGGTGGTCGAAGTCGTACAGCGTCATCTGGGCGCCGTCGTCAACATCTCCACGACACGGGTGAGCACTGTGCGCCTGTTCGGAGGCTCGCCGCTGTCACGCTTCTTCAACCTCCCCGACGCGCGGCAAGTCGAGACGAGCTCGGTGGGTTCAGGCACGGTCATCCACCCGAGCGGGTATGTGCTCACCAACGCTCATGTCGTCGCCCAAGCCCAGGACCTGCGGGTCAAGTTCGCCGACGGTACCGAGCTGCCCGCGGTGGTGGTTGCCTCATTGCCCGAGGAGGACCTCGCAGTGATTCGCCTCGAGGCAAACCCCGATGCTCGTTTCCAGGCGGTGTCCCTCGGCCGCTCGGATGACCTCATGGTGGGGGAGAGCGTCATCGCCATCGGCAATCCCGTGGGGCTCGGGCACACGGTGACTACGGGCATCGTCAGTGCGCTCGACCGCGAGTTGAGTCCCGCCGACGACGTCCGTTTCTCAGGCATCATCCAAACCGACGCCGCCATCAACCCCGGTAACTCGGGGGGACCGCTGCTCAATATTCTCGGTGAGCAAATCGGCGTGAACACCGCCATTCGCAGCGATGCGCAGAACGTCGGCTTCGCCATTCCTGTGGATCGCGTGAAGGCCCTCCTTCCTCGCATGCTCGGCGTCGAGTCGCGGGGACGCGTGCGCCTCGGTCTGCTCTTCGGCCTCGAGGATCCTCGTGCACCCGGTGCGGTGGTCGCCGCCGTCGAGCCAGGCACGCCCGCAGCAAAGGCAGGGCTCACAGCAGGCGCGCGACTCATCGGCGTCGGTGGTCGGGCCACCCCCGGTTTGATGGATACCCTCGTTGCCCTGCTCGAGCAGCCCATTGGTGAGCGTTTCCGCTGTCGCATCGTCGATGCCTATGGCGCAGAGCGAGATGTCGCGCTGCAGATCG
Source organism: Myxococcota bacterium (assembly GCA_049429145.1). Taxonomy (GTDB): domain Bacteria; phylum Myxococcota; class UBA727; order UBA727; family CAYLZW01; genus JBMTAX01. Next base: position 1,837 of record JBMTAX010000530.1, on the reverse strand, counting down.
AACCCCTGCCGACGCCCGACGGAGCCGCCCTCGCCAAAGCCCGTTTTGGTCTCGAACTCGTGGAGCTCGACCGTGCAGCCGTGTCCCGCCTCGGCCTGCGGGGAAACGGCGCCGTGGTCGTCGATGCTGTGGGACGAGACTCGCCTGCCAAGGGTGTGCTCGAGCGCGGCGACCTCATCGTGCGGCTCGGTCCCTACCCCGTGACCGGCCTCGAGGACGTGGGCCTCTTGCTGGAGCATGTCGCGCCGAAAGAGCGAGTCTCGCTCCTCGTAGCCCGCGTCTCGCGCTACACGGTGTACCAAACCGAGGTGGTGTTAGTCGCGTAGTAGCGATCTCGACGACCGGGACAGGCTGTAGAGGAGCGGAGAGGGATGAAGATGGGGCGGTGGTCTAGGCGAATGCGCGAGCTGGCGCTCCTCACGATGACGACGGGAGCGGGATGCGGACTTCTGTCGAGCGACGAGTCCCCTCGGCCTGTGGCGGCGCCGCAAAGCCCGGTGGCGGGACCAACGACGACGGCCTCCCCCGCGGGCCACAAGTCACCGCAGGTCGCGGACGTGCGCTGGCTCATCGTCGGGGGCGGTGGCAGCCCTGACCTGAGCCAAGTCTCCCTTGCGCAAGACGCCGCGGCCGTCGCGAAGGCCCTCGGCGGCGACGGTTGGGTCTTGTTTAACGGAGGCCAGGGCGCCGCCCCGTTGCAGGTGTGGGAGCCACAGCGTCGAGCCACGGGGTTACGTCACACCCTTGCCGACCTCTTCGCTCCCCGGGGCGGGCGGGACAGCCGCTATGTGCAGGCAGACCTCGCCATCGATGGGCCCGCGACGCGAGGCGAGGTCGAGGCCCGGCTGCGGCAGCTCCTCGAGCGCCCCGGTGCGCCGTTGACGGTGTGGTTTGCCACCCACGGCGACGTCGCAGAGACGCCCGCGCAGAACCGCCTCTTGCTGTGGGAGCAGAGCGAACTCGATGCGGTCGAGCTGTCGCATCTGCTCGATGGGGCGCCGGGCACGCGCGAGGTGCGCTTCGTGTCGACGGCGTGCTTCGGCGGCGGTCTGGCCGAGGTGGTCTTTCGCGGCGCCGACGCCCGTCTTGGGGCCTCAGCGACGCCGCGCTGCGGCCTCTTCGCCACCACCGATGACCTCCCCGCCGCGGGTTGTGACCCAAACCCCGATCGAATCGCGCAAGAGGGCTATGCGGTGAATTTTCTCGCTGCTCTCGACGGGAAATCGTCCACTGGTGCGACTATCGCTGCTGATTTCGATAACGATGGCAAGGTCAGTTGGCTCGAGGCCCACGCAGCGGTACGCATTCACTCGTCATCTGCAGACGTGCCTACGACGACCTCTGAGCGATGGCTGCGCCAGTCTGCACCGCTCCTTGGCAACGAGGCCCCGGTCGATCTCCCGGAAGAGGCCGCGGTGGTGCGCGAGCTCGCGGCACGATTACAGATCGAGAGCGAGGCAGCCGCACGGGGGGAGCTGCAACACTTGGAGTCCCGGATCGCACCGCTCGACGCGGCCTTGCGAGAGGTGCTTGCCGAGGAGGAAGAGGCGGCGCGTGCGGCCATAGGAGAGCTGCTCGGTCGCTGGCCGGTGCTCGATGACCCGTGGCACCCCGACTTTGAGCCGACATTGGCCGCCGGGTCTTCTGCCATCGAGGCCTATCTCGCCCGCAGCTCCGCAATGGCTTCGTATCGTGACGCGCAGCAGCGTGCGCACGCTCTCGACGAGCAGCTTTGGAGCTTGCGCAGGCAGGCCGCGCCCCTTGAGCGGCTCGTGCGGGCTTACGAGACGTTGGCCCTGGCGAGACGCATGAAAGCCGAGGGCGGCGAGGGGTGGCG
>JBMTAX010000529.1:0-2968 GCA_049429145.1 Myxococcota bacterium | reverse complement strand
GGCGCCGGAGTTCGGCGATGGTAGAAGCGGGGACCTGCTCTGCTTGCCGTCGCGTACCGTCTTCCCGCTCCTCCCAGGGGAGTAGGGAGCGAACCAGGGCAGGAAGGCCTCGCTTCGCTGCCTCCCGCAGCGCTGGCTCCACCTGGGTTGCCCCGTCTACGCGAATCGCATCGAGGCACGCCACGCCGAGCCCCCGGGCGAGATCGTGCAGCGTGCTGCCATCGAGAGCCCGGGCCACGGCGTCGTGCGGGGGCAAGATCCGCCGGGCGCTCTCTGGCAGGTCCTCCCGCCATCTGGAGAGCGCCCACAGCTCTTCATCAGTGGCCGCGACCACCATTACCGCGGCCCGACCAGCAGCCTCTTCTGCTACCGCTGCCGCGAAGGCCCGGGCGCTGCGGCGCGCATCGGGAAAGAGCAACGTCGCGGTGGCATAGCGTGACCACATGGCGAGCGCGGGGCGCATGGGCGCGCCGACGGCGCACGCGATCCCGGCGCGACCGAGGCTGCGCACCGCAGCCAGCCCGGCCCTGGTGTGCCCAGAGGTAATGAGAGCTGTCATGCACCCGAGCATTGATCTGCTCGAGACGAAGGGGAAGCCAGACCGAAGCAGTAGGCCTATGTGGGGGGCGGTCCGACCCAGATCCGCGCACCAGGAGAAACGCCTCCGCTGGTTGACCGATAAGCAACTTTGACGGGGCCCTCTCTAGGGCCATACTAGGTGAGGAATCCTGTGAGTCCCCAAACGGTATCTCGGCTGCTGATGACCATGCGCAACTCGCTCCCCGCCCTGTTTTTGGTGCCAGCCCTGGCGGCCGCTACGGGCGTGCGTGGTTCGTCGGCCCCGGCGGCCTCAGCGTGGCAGAGTGCGTTGAGCTCGAGCTTTCTGATTCTTGACGTCACCGAAGGGGACCTCGACGGAGACGGCCGTCCAGAGACGGTGCTCTGCTACCAAGACAACCCCGACAACCCCTATTCCGCTGGCGGGATCAGCATCCTGGGGGACCGCGGAAGGGGCCAAGAACCGTTGTTCCACGTCCGTCTCGACAAAACGTGGTGCGAGAAAGTCCGCGTTCGCGGAGCGCAGCTCGGCATCTTGCTGAAGAGCAGCACTCTCGACAAGACCAAGGGCCAGCTCGTGTGGACCTACGGGAAGGAGATCCACTGGCGCGGCGAGCGAGGCCATCCGCTGGCGGATGCCCGCATCATGGCCAGCTCCACTCACCCTGGGGGTCAATACCCAGTCTCGGCCCTAAGCGACGGGGACCTGCGCACCTCCTGGGCGGAGGGAGGCTCGGGGACGGGCATTGGCGAGAAGGTCGTCATCAAGCTGAGCCGCCCCATGGACATCGCCTACATCGCCATCTTCAGTGGGCGGGGCGACGGTGGCAGGGAGTTTCTCGCCAGCAACCGTGTACACCGTGGCTCTGTCGAGGTGCGCAGTGCCGCGGACCTCGGTGACGAGCTCGCCAGCCTCGACTTTACAGACCTGGGTATCGACGTGGGCGGCGACCGCGTGGAGTTCACCCTCGAGAACCAACCGCAGGTGACGTACGTACGCATTGACCGCTACGGCGTCGAGGAGCTCGAGCTTCGCCTCGACAGCGTCTACCTGGGGCAAAAGTACGACGACACCCATATCGCTGAACTCGAGATTGTGCCGAGGTTGTCCCTGTCGGAAACCCTCGACCGCGCGCGCCCTCTCAGTGCGAAGCGCTCCACCGAGCAAGCCGATGGAGAGCGCCCGGTGGACCCCGAGGTAGAGGCCCGTAACCGCGCCGCCCTCGACAGCTTGGACGCGGCAGGGCGAGGGTTGGAGCTCTCGGCCGACGACCTGTAAGCATCCCCTCTCAGGCGTCGTAAGCGCTTCTACTCCGGCAGCCGGCCCGTGTCTGTCGACGACGTCCATATGGTGATGCCAGAGGCAGTGAGCAGCACCGCACCGAGTGCCGCAGCGGAGACAGCCGCCACCCGAAGGGTGCCGTCTCGCGCCATTGCGACGTCACGGTCAACGGGGGCGGGGGCGGGAAACAGCCACGTCGCCCCCCACAGGCCCACCCCGACGACGACACCGGCGCCACCGCCCCCCAGCAGCAGCGACGGGATGAGCCAGGCTGCGGGCTCGTCACGCGCCTCGCTCTGCACTTCGAGAGGACGCAAGACCACGTCCCACGTCTGCACCGCCCCAGCTTCCACCTCGACCACCTCGTTGTAGGGCGCGAAGCCCTCCGCGGTGATGGCGAGCTGGTGAGCACCTGGAGCGAGTCCTTCGGCGCGGTGCTCTGGAAGGTTCTCCTCGTCGAGGGCGACGGTCGCTCCCTCTGGCACCCCGACCAACACCAACCATCCCGCTGCACGCGGACGTAACAGCGAGCGTACGAGCCTCGTGACCATGGGTGGGGTGAGCCCGTCTGGCGCCGACCACGACAAGGAGGCGCCGCGGTCCTGTCGCGCGAGGTCTAACACCTCGCCATCGACGTGGCCTTCGCGAATTTTCACGTACAGGAGGGTCCCAGCGCCAGCCACCGCACCCACGTTCAGGAGGCACTCCGCCGCAGCGCAAGAACCCCCATGGAGCTCGGTCATCGCCTGCAGGTGAATCTTGGTCTCTTCTCGGGCGACGACGTCGAGGCCGCCGAGTCCCTCCACAGCGCGCAACACCCGGGTCTCTGCGGCGTAGAGCTGGTCCCCATCGATGGACTCCGCCGAGACGACGACCGCAAGGCGCCCCTGTGCGAGAGATGTCGTCGATGCAGAACCTGCCGTAAGGAGCGCCACCAGAACAAACCGACGCATGAGGAACCTCCCACACCCCCTTCGGGTGATGTGACGGGTCACCCTTTGCGACGGATCCCGCGGGTTGTCCACCCCAGCGCCTCGCCCGGAGAGCCGGCCTGGGCGCGCGCGGCTCTATCGCCAGCCGCGACGACATCGGGTCGTCGTCCCTGCTTGGGTCCGAAAACCACCACCC
>JBMTAX010000528.1:0-2971 GCA_049429145.1 Myxococcota bacterium | reverse complement strand
CTCGGACATCGCCGAGTTCCTGTCGCTGGGTTGCGCGTGGCAGCTCGCTTTTGTCGGTCACGGTGCGCCTCCCACAGCCACGACGATGTCAGAGGGGTGGCCTCCTGGTTCTTCCTCGTCGAGAGCGCGCAGCAAGAGTTCCCGCCCCCAGAGGTCAGCGTAGCGCCCTCCCTGGTCCAACAGTTGTTCGTGCGTCCCTCGCTCGAGGATGGCGCCCTCTTCTAGCACGATGATCTCGTCGGCAGCCTTGACCGCGCTGAGGCGATGAGAGGTAATCACGAGCGAGGGTGGGCTCTTCCCATCACTGGCGAAGCGCCCCGCACGAAGGGCGGCGACGATACGAGCCTCGGTCTCTGCGTCGACCGCCGACAAGCTGTCGTCGAGGATCAATAGCCTCGGTCGGGCCAACAACGCCCGCCCCAGCGCTACCCGTTGGCGTTGGCCGCCGGACAACGTCACCCCACGCTCCCCGACGACCGTGTCGAGCCCCTCGGGCAGCGCCGCGATGTCGCGAACGAGGTCTGCGGTCTCGATGACCCGCTGCACCTCCTCTGCGCTGGCCTCTGGGCGACCGAAGCAGAGGTTCTCCCGCAGCGTAGCGGAGAACAGGAAACCGTCATCGGGAACCACTGCAATCCCTCGATGTAGGTCATGCAGATTCCATCGATTCGCGTCGATGTCATCAAAGTAGAGTTGGCCTGGTTCGAGCGGCCGCATGCGAGCGAGTGCACGAACGAGTGTGGACTTGCCGGAAGCGTTGCGACCCACGACGCCCAAGATGCCCCCGGGCTGGAGCGTGAAAGTGAGATCGCGCAGAGCCTCTCGGCTCGAGCCTGGGTAGCGCAGCGTGAGCCCCTCCGCCCGCACGGCACCAGCAAACGAAGCCCGATGAGTTCCGTCGACGATGTCCGGGCGTTCCTGCATCACGGCGTTGATTCGGTCGAGGCTGGCCTTGCCCCGCTGGTACACGGAGATGATGAAGCCCATGGCGATGGTCGGCCAGGTAAGCTGCATGAGCCGTGTATTGAATTCCACAATGTCTCCAACGGTCATGCGCCCATCGACGATGGCCCTCCCGCCGACATAGAGAGTGATGGCGATGCCAAGGGCTCCCATGAGGCCCATCAGGGGGAACAGCACGAGCCGGAGCACGGCGAGGCTCATGGCAGCGTCGTAGGACCTCGCGTTCACCACGCCGAAACGACGTTCCTCCGCCGCCTGTTGGGAGAAGGCGCGCACCACCATCTGGCCGGCCAAATTCTCCTGCACCGCCGAGGTGAGCTGCCCCAGCATTTCTTGGTTCTGCAGCGTGCGACGGTACATGACCTTCGTCATCGACTGAGAAAGCCCGAGCACGAGCGGAAAGGGGATGAGGGCCGCAAGGGCGACCCAAACGTCGAGACTGAAGAGGATGGGCAAGGTGCCGAAGAAGATCATCACGGCGTTGATGACATTGAGCAGCGCGAACCCTGCCATGAGCCGCACGTTGGTCAGGTCATTGGTCAGGCGGCTCATCAAATCGCCTACGGGCTTCGACGAATAAAACGTAGGCGACAGGGTGGCGAGGTGTGAAAACAACTCGCTGCGTAGGCCTTTCTCGACGTCGCGTCCGATGTTGAACAACACGATGCGCGATCCCACGCGCGCGCCCGCCCCCGCCGTGGCGATGAGGATGAGCGCGATGGCCACGGCGGTCACGCTCTGGGCCTCAACACCGATCATTGCGAGCAAGCCACCGTCGAGGACGCGGCCCTCTACGAGGTCGATACCCTCATTGATGAGACGAGGCACGAGCAGCAGGAGTCCATTGGTCAACATCAGAAACAGCACTCCGAGAGCGACAGCGCCCAGGTGCGGCCGAAAGAGTTCTCGAAACCGACGCCCCCCAGCGGCGGGGGCGGCACCGGCAACGGTGACCCAAGTGGATTCTTGCAGGTCGTTCAGAACGTCCTCCCTCGCTGAGGCGATGGCGAAGGGGGGTAGTTCGTCGACGGGGCCAACGCAAAGGCTCCCCTCAGAAAAGCGCTGGCGCCTCGGCGCGCGACCCGTACCTGAACGTGCGCTGGTGCGGGGCTTATGGGGGGGACCACTGACCCCTTTCGAGGGCCGCAGCGATCACCGCCACCACGTAGAGTCCGAGCCCCACCATCACCGCTGCGCCAGCACGAGCCAGCGACCGCTGCTGCGCGTCCCTGCGCTCTATCACCCGTGCCACTGTTCGAGAGAGGTCAGCCTCGAGCTCGGCGCTTACCCATGCGATTCGCACGATGGAGCGTAGGGTAGCGAGCATCGCGGAAAAGATAATGGAGAGCCCGAGCACCATACACAAGGTCGGCAAAAGACCCGCGGCCACCATATTGTGGCCGGCGAAGCCGGTAACACTGATGGCGAGCCCACCCACGCCAAGCAGCGTCTGCGCTTGGGCCTTGAGTACCTGCAGTTGACCAGCGAGCAGCGCCAAAAGCTGGGGCGCATTGCCGTCATAGATCCGAAGGAGTTCGGCGACCTCTCGTGTACTCATGGGAGTCAGGGTCGCGCACCTCTTCCCATCGGGCAATCGCCCGCGCACCCGCTGCACCGGCTACGCGAACCCGGTGCACGCTCTTCCGGCCGATCGGGGCTTCAGACAAGAGTCCACATGGACTAGGGGGGAAGTGTCTTCGCTCGATTGGAGAGGTGTTTTATGTCTCAGCCCCGCGTGCGCTTCCTCCGTGCCCTCGCCCCGTTCCTCGCCATCGTTCCCATTATCCTCGGCGGCTGCCCACTGGGAGGCGCTCGCTGCCGCAGCGACGTCGATTGTCCCTCAGGAGAGGTGTGCCGCGCCCAAGCTTGTCAGGCCATCGCCGCCGCCCCTGTCGATGACGACGAGGCCACAGGGACCGAACCGGCAACAGAGGCGCCGGCAGAAGACGTCACCGAGGAGAGTCCCGCTGAGGACTCGGAGCTCGATGGCGGCGTCGGCGACGCGGGG
>JBMTAX010000527.1:0-2972 GCA_049429145.1 Myxococcota bacterium | reverse complement strand
GAACGCGTACGCGATGGGTGGAGTCGCTGGGCACGCTGGGCTGTTCGGCACGGGTCTCGACGTCGAGCGAGCGGCGCGGGTGCACCTCGAGGCACTGTGTGGGGGTAACTCTCTGCCCTTCGCATCAACGCTGCGCCGCTTCCTCACAGCCCCGACGGAGCGAGCACTAGGCTGGGATCGTGCGAGCTCGGGAGGCTCGACGGGAGGCGCCCTCAGCACCGAAGCAGTGGGTCACCTGGGCTTCACCGGTACGTCGCTGTGGCTCGATCCACGGGGTCCGGGCGGGGGTGCCTACTACGTCCTGCTGACCAATCGCGTCTGCGAGACGCGACAGAACGACGGGATCAAGGCGGTACGGCAGCGCTTTCACCAAGCCGCCCAGCGTTTTCTGACGCGAACGACCTGATCCGATGGGGAGCGCTCAGGCCGCGAGAGCGACCTGTCGAGTCCAGCGAGGACGGGGGGTGTAGTCGGAGAAGTAGCCGGCATCGCGCAGAACCTCGAGCAAGCGACGACGAAGATGTTTCTCGAGGAGCTTCACTCGAGCCCGCGTGCAGCCCATGGCGTCGGCGGTGGCTTCTTGGGTCTGCGCGCTCGCGAAGCGCGTCTCGAAGAAGCGGCTCTCTTCGGGGGTGAGCGTCGTGATGAAGGCCGCGATCACTTGCTGGAGTTCGTCGTCGGCCACCGCGTGCTCAGGGCTCGTCTCTTCCCGGCAGAAGCCGAGTTCAGCGCCCCGTTTGGCGAGCAGGTCAGTGGCGGCTTCGGTGTCGTCGGTGGCGAGCACCCGCTCGCGGCGCTGGAATTCACGAAGCACCAGGTTGCGCGCGACGGAGAACAGGTAGTTCTGGAAGGGACGTTCGCCATCGTAGTGCGCTCGCGTGGCCGGAGCGAAGACCCGAGCGAAAGCCTCTTGGATGACGCCCTCGATATCGACCCCGGCGCTCGCCCCACGATAGCGGCACGTACGCCCACGGGACTCGAAACTGAAGCCGCCGGTGAGGAAGCGCCTCAGAGGCTCCACGTGGTGATTGTAGAGGCGCTCGAACGCCCAGGTTTCTCCAGCGCGGTAAGCAACAAGCAAGGCAGGGTCCTGGTGCAGCACGGGTGCCTCCAGCGTGGGCGGCCGGCTCGGCAGGCGACGCCTTCGCGCCTCCAGCCTCGCTCCGCCGAGCGGACGAACATTGACCCTACCAGTTTCGGCATGGAGTTCTGCAAGTTGCGACAATGTGCGCAAAGGTGCGCACGCACGAATGGCGAAAAGATTTCTCCCGCATAATCGGCCCCTTGGCTGCCAGCTGACAGATCCTGAATGCATCAAGCGAACGGGACACGTCGTCGGCCGGGGAGCCTTTACGACCAGGGGGTGAGCGTGTAAGCGGCGCCGCGCCGGCAGAAGCGTCCAGCACGTCGGTGAGGAGAGGTGCCCCATGCCCGTCTTCAGTCGCTTGCCCCGCCACGCCCTTCCCGCCGCCCTCCTCTGCTGCTCCCCCGGATTGTGGTCGACGGGGGCGGTAGCGCAGACGGCACCCGCCGCAGCCACCACCACCGGGGAAGCGGGCGCTGTTGCCCCGCCGGACCTGCCGCCTCCCGTGGCCGAGCCCTCCACGGAGCCGAGCGCTCCGCCCGAAGCTGCAGTGAAGCCCGAGGACGAGGCCATGGCTCGGCTGCGTGCCCAGCTCAAGCAAGAGCTCGCGGCCGAACTCAAGCAACAAGTAGAGGCCGATCTGGAGGCCGCCGCGCGAGACGCTGCTGCGCAGCGCGCCGCCTCCCTCGAGTGGCAAGAGGAGCGCTGGGTCGAAGAGGTGAAGCCCACGCTCAACTTCCTCGAGTTTGATGGCTACTTTCGCACTCGGTTCGACTACATGAACCAGCTCGACCTCGGCACCTACGACCCCGTTGTCGGCCGCGGGACTTCGAGTGTGCCGACCCCGACGATGTATCGCCCCTTTGATGGCGAGGGCTGCGTCGTCGCCGAAGGCGAGGAGTTCGGCGAGAACCCGGCCTACCCGGGGCAGCTGTGCCGGGCCGACAGCGAGGACACGAGCTCACTCTTTAGCGCCAACATGCGCCTGCGCTTGCATCCGACCTTCCACGTCTCGGAAGACATCCGCATCGTCAGCATGCTCGACATCTTCGACAACGTCGTGCTCGGGTCGACGCCGGAGTCGAAGCCGGGTTTCGCCAACAATCCCACCCTGCCCTTGCCGCTCTTTGCGTCGAATGCCTTGCCGCCCCAGGCGGGCTTCAACAGCGTGTGGGACTCTGTGCGGCTGAAGCGACTCTGGGGTGAGGTGATGACGCCCTTCGGCCTGCTGCGCTTTGGTCGACAAGCACAGAATTTCGGCCTCGGACTGCTCGTGAACGACGGCAACCAACTCGACGATGACTTCGGCGATAGCGCCGACCAGATCTTGTTTGCTACCCGCATCGCCGGGCACATCGTCGCACCAGCGTATTCGTTCTCGTCTATCGGCCCAGTGGGTCGTGGCGGCGGCGCCGGGCTTGGCGGCGACCTGGGCCTCCTGTTCTACCCGGGCGAGCAAGGCCAACGATACAACCTCGACCCCAGCGACGACGTGCATACTTTTATTTTGAGCGTCGCCAAGGTCGATAAAGAGGAAGACCGCAAGGCGCGGGTTCGGGCTGGTGAATTTGCCCTCAACTACGGCACCTTCGCGGTGTACCGGACCCAGCGCTTCGACATCCCGGGTTACTATGCCGATCTGAACCCCGACACGAACCCACCTGTCAGCTTGAACGACTACACGGTGCGCACCGCAAACGCCGGCATCGCCTCGACGTGGGCACGCTTTGAGTGGAACAAACTGAAAATCGAGGCCGAAGCAGTGGGTCTCGTAGGCATCATCGAGGGCACCGCCACAAGCTCGAATGGCCTCGACGCGGTGAACAACTCGCTGCGCACCTACGACGCCGAGAGAGACAGTTTCGTCGATCAGCCCCTGTGGGTGTTG
>JBMTAX010000526.1:0-2977 GCA_049429145.1 Myxococcota bacterium | reverse complement strand
CACGAAGGTGGTCGAGCCGACTGTCGATTCGGTCGCTGCAGGCTTTGCGACACCCACCCATCCCACCCGGGGGGTTGACACGGGTCGAAGACCCGTCGTGTGTCGTGATCCCCCTACATGCCTGGAGCGGTCAGATTGACAGTGGCCGGCCCATAGCAGGCCCGCTTCTCCCACCATAACGGTCATGCGAGAAAGAAGGATGCTCACATGGGTCGAGTGGGGAGCCGAAGTGAACAACGGGAACGAGGCGAGTCATCTCGCGGTTGTGGGCCGATGATGATGCCGAGCTGCTTCCCGCCGCGGGCACTCCCGCGCTTTGCTTGCTCGTTCTTGCTGTTGCTTGCTCTTCGCCCCCTCTTTCCTTGGGGAGCGTCCCCGCGGCGCAGCGCACGGACGGCTTCCGAGCGAGGCAGCATCAGCACAGGCGCCGCCCATCGGCGTCTCAGGCGATCGACAGGCCCCACACGAAGGTGGTCGAGCCGACTGTCGATTCGGTCGCTGCAGGCTTTGCGACACCCGCAGCAGCTCAGGCGCCTTTTCTTTCTCCCGCTGCACGGGCATTCCTGCCCCAGGTGGTGAGCTTTGCTGGGGTACGAGCCCGGCCGGCCCCATTAAGGTCGGTCGGTTGCTTTCCCTGGCACGGCAGGGCTAATTCGGAAACCATCGCAGACGCCGTCGGCGGCTGATCGCTCACGATCGCGACGTCGTGGCAGCGAGTTCTGGTCTTTTCCCGCGTCCCGCGCCCTTCTTCCTTTTCCTCCTCCCGCTGCACGGGCATTCCGGCCCCAGGTGGTGAGCTTTGCTGGGGTACGAGCCCGGCCGGCCCCATTAAGGTCGGTCGGTTGCTTTCCCTGGCACGGCAGGGCTAATTCGGAAACCATCGCAGACGCCGTCGGCGGCTGATCGCTCACGATCGCGACGTCGCGGCAGCGAGTTCTGGTCTTTTCCCGCGTCCCGCGCCCTTCTCTCCTCTCGGCCCTCACCTCAGGGCGGCAGCAAGGCGGGGTTGTGTCGGCCCTTTTGGGTCCAGACACCCAAGTCGGCTATCACCACAGCCCGAGTCATTCGCTGAGTCCAGCGGGCGCAGTCGCTCCCGGCTCTCGTCGCTGGTTACCTGGCGCGGGAAGGGAAGCTCGGTGTTCCCGCCTTACTTGCAGCGGCTCGCTTCAGCACGCCTCACTGGCTCTGGCGACTTACCCCACGCAACTCGGCCGCAATACGCCACAGCATGGCCACTGAGGGCGCCAGGGCAGGCCAAGGGCAGGCGCAGCAAGTCCCGCCGCCCTTCGACGGCCTCGTCAAGGTGGACATCGTCGCCACGGACATCGCGATCCCGGTCCTGATCGACGCAGGGTCGGTGCCGGCCGGGGTGCTCTCCAACCTGGTCAAGTGCCTGCCGGCCAGCAACAGCGCGGCGTCGCTGACGGTCATCAAGGAGGCCACGGCGGTACACGTGCCGGGCTGGCTCCAAATAGCGGTGGCCTTCACATGGCGGACCAAGTCCTCGGCGCCCAAGCTGTCGGTGCCGTTCGGACTGGACGACGTGATCAAAGCGCTCAAGTCTCTCGGGATCGACCCGGACGCAGCGCTCGACGCGTTCGTCCCTATCGTGCAGCAGCGCACCACGCTCTCGGCCGCGCGCGGGTTCCTGGTCGCCGGCCTCAACGCGCTGGAGTACGGGGCTCGTCACGTCCTGACCACGCTGGGTTACGAGGGCCTCCCCGACGCAGCCCTGCTGCCGGCGGACCATCCCCGCTGGGTCAAGCCGCTGGCCACGCCACCGCCCCCGCCACGCACGGCTCCTAGCGCGGCCCTGGACCGGCTCAACCTCGCCGCCGAAGTCAGTGCGGGCGAGGAGCAGTCTCTGGGGGACCGAGTGCCTCTCCCGGGCGTCCGGGGCCCCTCGTCGCGCCGCTCGCAGGGCCCCGCCGGGGTCTACACGCGGCCCCTCATCGACATGACCGTCGACACGGCCTCCCAGCCCCGCTCCTCGTGCCCTCATGAGCGCGAAAAGGCCATTCAGCGCCAGCTGATCCTCGGCGCCACCTTGCAGGCGGAGGAGATGTGCGGGCTGCTGCTGTTTGTGCGCGAGTTCCTGGTGGACTCCGGCTTCAAAAATGTGGCAGCCTCGGCGGGCCTCAAGAAGGCAGGGCCCCATGCCACGTCTTCAGCGGCGGCGCTGAACTCGGAGGACACTTTTAAAGCCACCATCGACGCCGTGATCGAGGACGTGCGGCTGGGCTTCACCCCCACGCCGGAGCCTCAGGCCAAGGTGGCGGCGCTGTTCGACTTCATGCGCTTCATCGAACGCTGCCGCAACCCGCTCCGCAAGCCCTGGGGCTGGACAGCGCAGATTATCGTCCACCGCCTCCGACGGCTTCTTCAGACGGGCGACTTCGCCGGCCTCTCTGTGGACATCTCGACCACGGAGGCTGGCATCATCGAAATGCGGTACCAGAACGTGGCCTCCACCTGGACGGCTCCGGAGCGCGCGGGGGGCAGTATGAGCGCGTGATTGCATCGGCGTGCACGGCATCGATCTTTCTGAGCGAGGAGCTGGACTTGTCCGTCACCGGCGGGTCGTTCAACCTGCGCGCGTGGTGGGCGGCCCATCAGCTACTCTGCCCGGGCTGCGAGTCATTGGGCAGCCTCGAGCACGCGATCGAGTATTGGAGGGGCATAGACATGACAGCTCGCTGCCCCATCGAGCGTGTTTTGCGCTGGCTGGCCGGGCGCTGGGTCATCCCTCTGCGGGAGTGGCCCGCGGGCCGGCTGTTTCAAAAGAACCACTCTTCTTTTACGGCATGCCCCGAGTCTCTGGCTGAGCCTTTGGCCAAGTTGGCCCGCATGATTGGGCCGCCCAAGCCCGGCTTCCCCGTCTGCACCTATCTGCCCATGCTCGGCATCGTGCGCCGAGACGATCTCCATGGTACGCTCCAGGCGCTGGAGCGGCTGGACGTGCACTATGGGCAGCCGT
>JBMTAX010000525.1:0-2982 GCA_049429145.1 Myxococcota bacterium | reverse complement strand
CCCTTTGGGTTCCTGCCCGACATTTCTCCCTTTCGGGCCCGTAGCTCAGCGGTAGAGCATTCGGCTCATAACCGACCGGGCGTAGGTTCGAATCCTACCGGGCCCACCATCTCTCTTTGCCTGTGCCCCTTTCTCGCCCCTTCTGCCTCATGAGAACGCGACATGGACATCGGACAGCAGCTCACTCTCCTCGCTGAACTCGCCCACGTCGAACACAAGTGGCAGCAGGCCCGTGACGGTGTCGAGGCACTGCACGCCGGTGCCAAACGCGCTGACGTGCAGCTGACCGAGGCCCGCTCCATCGCGGAGAAACTTGGGGCCGCGCACCTCAGCCTCGAGACCCAACGTCGCACGATGGAGTCGAGCCTTGCCGCAGAGCGCGACAAGCTGCGGAAATGGCAGGTGCGCGCCGATCAGATCCGCGGCGAGCGCGAGCATGCGGCTCTCGCGTCGGAGATCGGTGCTCAGAAGCGTTCCATCTCGCACCTCGAGAACGATATCCTCGAGAAGATGCAGGAAGTGGAAGACGCAGAGAAAGCATTGGCGGCGGCGCGTGCAGCAATGGCCGAAGCAGAAGCCTCGGCCCGCTCCGAATGGGCGCGCATCGACGACGATCTACGCGCTGCCCGCGAGGTCGCTGCGACCGAGGAGCGTGCGCGAGGGGCTCTCGTCGCAAAACTGCCGGCACCTTTGATCAAGCGTTACGAGAAAATCGCGGAGAAGCGAGGTGTGGCCATCGCCGTCGTCCACGGCGAGTTGTGCAGCGCATGCAAGCGCACCCTACCGCCGCAGCTTTGCATCCAGCTCTACAAGGGGCAGGTGCTCGAGACCTGTCCGAGTTGCCAGCGCATCCTCGTCCATGAGGCGATGACCCGCGCTCCCGGCACAGGCGATGGCGAGCGCGGAGCACCGTCTCTCTAGCTGCAACAGGAGGCGTCGTGCGGGTAGCTATCGGTTCCGATCACGCAGGCTTCGAGCTGAAAGAGCGCGTGAAGCGTTGGCTCGAAGAGCAGGGGCACACGTTGCACGACGTCGGTGTCTTCAACCACGATCGAGCCGACTATCCAGACCTCGCGCACCAAGTCGCAGAGCTCGTCGAGCAGGGGGAGGCCGCCCGCGGAGTGCTGGTCTGCGGTTCGGGCATCGGCGTGGCCATGGTGGCAAACAAGCATCCGGGAGTTCGGGCCGCCAACTGCACCGTCGAGTTTCAAGCCGAGATGTGTCGTCGCCACAACGACGCCAATGTCCTCTGCTTGGGCGAGCGGGTCGTAGGACCCGACCTTGCCGCGAGCTTGGTGCGGGTATTCTTCACGACCGATTTTGAGGGCGGACGCCACGAGGAGCGCGTCCGCAAGATCGAGCGCTGAGCGCAGAAAAGGGAGAGTCATGTTCGAGGCGCTACAAGCACAAGACCCTGAGATCTTCGGCCATGTGGCCCGAGAGGTGCGACGGCAAGCCGAGGGCCTCGAGCTCATCGCCAGCGAGAACT
Source organism: Myxococcota bacterium (assembly GCA_049429145.1). Classification (GTDB taxonomy): domain Bacteria; phylum Myxococcota; class UBA727; order UBA727; family CAYLZW01; genus JBMTAX01. Next base: position 1,493 of record JBMTAX010000525.1, on the reverse strand, counting down.
TCGTGTCTGAGGCTGTCCTTGAGGTGGTGGGCTCGGAGCTCACGAATAAATACGCCGAGGGATACCCAGGAAAGCGCTACTACGGGGGATGCGAGTTCCACGACGAGGTAGAGCGCCTGGCCATCGCGCGGGCCAAGGAGCTGTTCGGCGCCGACCACGCCAACGTGCAGCCGCACTCCGGCGCTACGGCGAACTTCGCGGCGTTCTCAGCGGTGCTCGAGCCCGGCGACACCATGCTCGCCATGAACCTCGACCACGGTGGTCACCTCACCCACGGCTCGCCGGTGAACTTCAGCGGGCGACTGTTCCGCATCGTTCCTTACGGCGTTCGGGCCGATGACGGTCGCATCGACTACGACGAGGTGGAGCGGCTCGCGCTCGAGCACAAACCCAAGATGATCGTCGCGGGTGCCTCGGCTTACGCGCGTATTCTCGACTTCGAGCGCTTCGGTGCCATCGCCCAACAGATCGGCGCGACGCTCCTCGTCGATATGGCGCACATCGCGGGCCTCGTGGCGGCGGGTCTGCATCCTTCGCCCGTGCCTCACGCCGACATCGTCACCACCACGACGCATAAGACGCTGCGTGGCCCTCGCGGCGGACTCATTCTCTGCAAAGAGGCCCTCGCCAAAAAGATCGACAGCCGCGTCTTCCCCGGCACCCAAGGCGGGCCGCTGATGCACGTCGTGGCGGGCAAGGCTGTAGCGTTCCGTGAGGCTTTGCAGCCCGCATTCCTGCAGTACCAGCAGCGCATCCTCGCCAACGCCCGTGCACTCGCCGAGGGGCTCCGCGCCGAGGGCTTCGACCTCGTCAGTGGCGGCACCGACAACCACCTCATGCTGCTCGATCTGAGGAGCAAGGGCCTCACGGGCAAGCGCGCCGAGGAGCTGCTCGGCCGCACGGACATCACCGTCAACAAAAACAAGGTACCCTTCGACCCCGAGTCCCCCTTCGTGACGAGCGGGATCCGTGTCGGGACACCCGCGGTGACCACGCGAGATATGGGTGTTGAGGAGATGGGCGAGATTGCGCGCCTCATCGCTGCGACGCTCGAAGCGGGCGACGATGACCAGAAGCTCGACGAGACTCGCAGCAGGGTACACCAGCTCGCCGCGCGCTTCCCCCTCTATGCCCGTCGGCTTGCGGAGCTCGAGCGCCTCGGGGCCTTTGCCCGCTGCCAGGGCACCGGGGGCGGCCACCTGGTCGACCACGCCGGTCTTGATTGCGTTGCGCGGCATGGCATCGAACTGCGCGGTCTCCGGCTGCTGCACGGCGGTCAGGCCACCGGCGTCGTGCAGGGCGATCAGCCCGCGGGTGCCGTCAGAGCCCGACCCCGACAACACCACCCCGGCCGCACGCGGCCCCAGCACGCGGGCCAGCGACTCGAACATGTCGTCCACCGGGTGTCGCGCGCCCCGGGGCTCCACTGGCACCGCGATGTGGAAGTGCCCGTCCACCAGGGTCAGGGGCGCGTTGGGCGGAATGACGTAGAC
>JBMTAX010000524.1:0-2984 GCA_049429145.1 Myxococcota bacterium | reverse complement strand
CCAGACCCGCCAGTGGCACGGCGACGAGGTATCCTCCGAGGAGGCCGCACAGGAGGGCGGCGACGTTGAGAAGGGCGGTGGTGACCGCGGTCGCAATGACGCGCGGCCCGAGGACGAGGCCATGTGCATCGACGCCCATCACCGCCAGTGCGTCGAGCTCCTCTTGCACACGCATGGTCGCGAGTTCTGCGGCGATGCCGGCGCCCGCTTGAAAGCACACCATTACCGCCGCGAACCCTGGCGCTAGCTCTCGCACGACGGTGGAGGCCACGAGCGGAGGCAGCAGGCGGTCGACGCCGAAGGCTCGGGCCAAGTTGAGGCTCTGCAGCGCGAGCATCGCGCCGACCGGGCCGCAGACGAGTACGACGGGGAGGGCACAGCGAAACACGAGTTGGCGCGTCTGCGCGAGCGTGGCGCGCCACGCGTCACCGGAGCGAAGCGCGCGTCCGGTGGAGCGAGCCCCGATCTCCACGACGTGACCCACCTGGGCGAGGAATGCTCGCGCGCCGCGCCCGATGTAGCCCAAAGGGTTCATGGTCGTCAGTGTAGCCGTTCGTCACCGCAGGCAGGGAGGTCGAACTCATCTCTGACCGCGCGTTTCCATCCTCGTCAACGCTGCGGCTGGCCCCTGCCGATCAAGACAGACTTGAGGACGACATCGGTGACGGGGCGGTCACCGCTGCCCTTCTCGACGCGGGCGATCTTGCCGATGAGCTCGAGCCCCTCGGTGACTTGGCCGAAGATGGAGTGGCGGTTGTCGAGGTGGGGCGTCGGGCGCTCCGTGAGGAAGAACTGAGAGCCGTTGGTGTTACGGCCCGAGTTTGCCATCGACAGTCGCCCTGGGCGGTCATGGCGCAGCGCAGGGTGAAACTCGTCCTCGAAGCGGTACCCGGGGCCACCCGTTCCGTTGCCGAGTGGGTCGCCGCCCTGGATCATGAAGTCGGGGATCACCCGGTGGAAGATCGTCCCGCTGTAGAGCGGTCGGTTCGTGGGTTTGCCGGTTTTCGGGTCCGTCCACGCTTTCGTCCCTTCGGCGAGGCCCACGAAGTTCGCGACGGACTTCGGCGCCTTGTCGGGGTACAACTCGACGACGATGTCGCCGAGCGACGTCTGGAAAGTGGCGTAGAGGGCCTCTCCGGGCTTGATGCCGAGGGCTTGTGCTTGCTGGGCCGCCTCGACCTCGCCAAGGCGCACCCTCAGCTTCGCCGACTCTTCTCGTACCGACTTCAACTCGCGCTCGAGCCTCGCCTTTTCTCCTTGGGCGCTCTGATGCTCTGCCTGAAGCCGCTCGATCTCGGCAGCGGCGTGATCCAACTGCTCTTTGTGCTGCGGGTCCTCGCAGGCGACGAGAACCAGGCCGACGAGGGTCAGGAGCCCAAAAGAAGAGGCGAGGCTACGCATCGGTCATCCCTCCGCGATGGTGACCTTGATCATCTGCACAGGGGTCAAGGGGTTGTCGCGCGCGTCGGTCTTCGTCGACTCGATGGCGTGCACGATGTCCATCCCCTCGACGACGCGGCCGAACACGGGATGCTTGCTCTGGCCCGGGGTAAACCAGTCGAGATAGGCGTTGTGCACCGTGTTCACGAAGAACTGCGAACCACCCGTGTTGGGACGCCCAGTGTTCGCCATCGAGAGCGTGCCAGGCTCATTGGAGATCTTCGCATTCTCGGGGTGCTCGTCGGGGATGTTGCCGTGGGCCGGACCGCCGGTACCTGCACGCGGGGACTTGGGGTCCTTCGAGTGTGGGCAACCGAACTGCAACATGAAGCTCTTGATCACGCGATGAAAGTGCAAGCCATCGTAGAAACCGCTCTTCGCGAGATCGATGAAGTTCTTCGCAGTGACGGGCATCTTGTCGAGGAAGATCTCCGCCTTGAAGGTTCCCATCGAGGTGTCGAAGGTCGCGATCGGGTTGGTCATAGTAGCTCCCTGCGGTGCGGGGTGGAAAAGGGGACTGCCGGAGTACCAGTGCATCGGCGGAGAAGAAAGCAGAACGAGAGAGGGCCGGGTTGACAATCTGACGCACGGCGTCACCATCTTCTCGCATTGTGCATGATGCGCGTCACTTCGACGCTGTCCCGTTTTCGTTCTGAGCCGCGGAGCCCCCGATGAACGACGTCCCCCACACGCCAGACCCCTCGACTGAGACTGCCCCAAGCGCGGGCACCGATTCGGACCAGCGTCTCGTGCAGCGCCTTCAGCGGGCGTGGCGAGATACGGTTGGCGCCTACGCCACCGACGACGGGGAGACCAAGAACCTGATGCACCGCCTCGTCGAGTTCGGTGCGATCTCCCGCGAACAGAGTGTCCAAGTGCTGAGCGGTGTGAAGGCGCGCGTCGACCAGAACCGAAAAGACCTCGACCGCCTCGTCGACGACAGCATTCGTCGGGCGACCGAACGTCTCACCATTCCAAGCGCCGCCGAGCTTCAGCGGCTGCGTGCGCGCGTGCAAGAACTCGAGGAGCGGGTTTCTGCCGCGTTGAAGAAGTGAACGCATCGGCGGACTTTCTCGGAGAGGCACCGCTGGTTGGATTGTCCCCGACCGCGGCGCGGGTCCTCGAAGACCCCTCCGAGGCCTGCACTGGCCCCTTGGTGTTGCGGGCACAAGACGACGAGTTTTGGGTCGATGAAGTTCCGCTGTACGGCGAGAGTGGCGAGGGAGAGCACCTCTATCTCCACCTGCGGAAGCGCGGGATCTCGACCCCTGACCTGGTGCGTCGACTGTGCCGCCACTATGGACTCAAGGAGGTCGAAGTAGGCCTCGCTGGCCGGAAGGACGCGCGGGGCATCACCTCCCAACGCGTGAGCGTCCCGGCGCGGAAGGTGGAAGGCCGAGAGCATGAAGTGTCCACCCTTGGGGACATTGAGGTCCTCGGGGCGAAGCGGCACGGCAACAAGCTTCGTCTCGGTCACCTCGCGGGCAACCGCTTCACCGTGCGGGTCATGGGTGACGTAGATGTCGCGCTCCTGACGGAACGCG
>JBMTAX010000523.1:0-2989 GCA_049429145.1 Myxococcota bacterium | reverse complement strand
GTTCTTCTTCGTTGCCTTGAGCCTGCCGTTCCTCGCTGCGGCGACCACCGACGCATCTCGTGTTCTGGCGCCCACGACCCAGCCGCCTTCTCGCACCTCGGTTGCGCTCCCCCTTGTCGACGTGGGCGATTACGTGAACAAAGTCGTCAGGCCGCACCGCGGGCGGGGTCTCGTCGTGAATTTTTGGGCGAGGTGGTGGGCGTCGTGTCTCGGCGAACTCCCCGCACTCGCCCGCGCCCAGGAGGCTTTTCCGGCGGGGGCGGTCGACATCGTGCTGGTCTCGGCGGACGAGGGTCCGTCAGCGGCACAAGACGCCAAGTCGGCTCTCGAGAAGCTCGATGTTTCCCTCGACACCTTTCTTTATGCCGGGGACGACCCCCTCGCCCTGTGTCGCGTTGTGGATGACGCTTGGCGTGGCGAGCTGCCCTATACGGTGGTGTACGACGCGGAGGGGCGGGCCACTGCGAAACTACTCGGCGAACAAGACGAGGCGACTTTTCGTCGCGTCATCACCGCAGCTTTGGCTGTTGGGGGCGCGCCAAAGAGCGCCACTGCCCGACGCTGAATCTCCCTGTGTGGTCGATGTTTCGGGCTTACGCGAGCAGCTCCCAGAGGGGAGAGAGGTCAGACAGGTCATTCACCACCCTCGTCGCGCCCGCAGCCGCAAGCTCGGCCGCCGACGTGCTGCCCGTGCAGACGGCCAGCGAGAGACAGCCGTTGGCCGAAGCGCAGGCGACGTCCTTGATCGTGTCACCGATGACGACGACGTCGGGCGGGGAGACGGCCCGACCGTGCAACGCCGCGCAGCGCTCGAGGGCGACTTCGACGAGGGCGGGGCGTGAGGGCGCCTCATCACCAAAGGCGGTGACGGCGAAACAGGTAGGGTCGACGTCGACCGCGCGCAGTTTGAGATGCGCTGCAGGTCCGTAGTTCCCGGTGAGCACGCCCAACGTCACCCGCGTCGACAAAGCCCGCACCGCTGCCAGCGCCTCATGGACCCCCGGCAGCGACCTCACGTTCTCGCGCCCCTCTTCGAGACAGAGGGCGAGTTCTGCCAGATAGCGATCGCGGAAGCGGTCATGCTCCGCTTCGAGCTCGAGGGCATCCGCACGTTCCAGGGCCGCCCGGAACAAGAGGGGGTCCATGCCGCCGGCGGGGTTGATGCCGCGGAATGATACCCGTTCACCGAACAGGCCGTTCGCGGCGCGTTCGAGGGCCAACATCCCCGCCCCTCCACACGAGAGGAGCGTACCGTCGATGTCAAAGAGAACCAGCTTCACCCTGTTACTCCGCTCCGCTGCAGACCGCCGTGTGCATGCAGGGCCGCGTCAAGCGGCGACCAAATGTTACCCCAAGGTACCTGCCTCCGCGTCGTGGTGGCGTCCCTAAACGTACATAACGTCAGGAACGGCGCGGAGAACGCCCTCGCGGGGCTGGCCGCGGTGCGCCGCTGGCTTGCGGGGGGACGGGCCCGTCGGCATCCCCCGCAGCCGCACGTCTCCGGGAGGCATCACGATGTGGAGGGAGCGGGACAAGTGGCGGTGCGCCCTCTCGCTTTTGCTCGCCGAAGCTATGCCTGCACCCTCGGCACTGACGTCCCCGAGGCCACGCCGAGAGTTGCCGGCATCGTAAGCCCCGCTCTGCAGTCTATGCGGGGGTGGTCGACGTCGTAAGCGGTCGAACTCATGGGGAGAGCCCCTCCGCGAAAGACGATGCCAGGCATGGTTCTCTGCGCCTCAAGAAGCGAAGTACGACCTTCGTACTCCGACCAGACAGAACCGCTTGGGGTGACTTTTTGCTCACAGACCCGGTGCAAAACCAAGAGCCCGTCGTCGTGCGTAGCGACTTTCCATGATCCCCGTGCCAGCTCCCTGGGTCGCCGCTCCTCGCCTTTGACGAGGTAAGCCGCGGTCCTGCGGCACCTGTTCGTGTGGCTTGGCGATGACCAGGGGCTACCTTTTCGTGGTGCGCCCGCATAGGGTTTTGCCCATGCGCATCTTGGTCACCGGCGGTGCCGGCTTCATTGGCTCTCATCTCACAGACGCCCTCATCGAGAGAGGACATGACGTCGTCGTACTCGACTCCCTCGTCTCGGGGAAGCGCGAGAACCTGAACCCAAAAGCCCGCTTCGTGCACGCCGACGTGCGCTCCGATGAGGCGAGCGCTGCCATCACCGAGTTCGCCCCCGAGGTGGTCTTTCACGAGGCTGCGCAAATGGACGTGCGACGCTCGGTGGAGGACCCAGCCTACGATGCTGACGTCAACCTCGTGGGCCTTACCCGCGTGGCGGAGGCCGCACGCAAGGGAGGGGCGCTACAGCACATCCTCTTCGCGGGGTCTGGTGGCGCGATGTACGGCGAGCAGGAGCGCTACCCAGCGCTCGAGGACCACAGAGTGAGACCCGAGAGCCCCTACGGGCTCGCGAAGGCGGTGAGCGAGATGTATCTCGACCTCTTCGCTCGCCTCTATGGCTTCCGGTGGACGTCGCTGCGCTACGCCAATGTCTACGGCCCTCGGCAAGATGCGCACGGCGAGGCTGGCGTCGTCGCCATCTTCTGCGGCCGTCTATTGCGCGGTGAGTCGATGACGATCTTCGGCGACGGCAAGCAGACCCGTGATTACGTTTTCGTCCGTGACGTCGTCGCAGCGAACCTTGCGGCGCTCGACCATAAGCTCGAGGGTGGCTTCAACGTCGGCACCGCAAAAGAGACCGACGTCAACGAACTCGCACAGCGTCTCATCGTCATCGCCGGCAGCCACGTGACCCCGAGTTACGCGGCGGCCCGCAAGGGTGAGCAGCTGCGCAGCGTCATCGACCCAGGCAAGCTCGAAGCCGCCACGGGCTTTCGACCCAACACTTCCCTCGACGACGGTTTGCGGGCCACCTTCGAGTGGTTCGCGGCGCGCCAGCGCGGTTGAACCTCGCTCAGGGTGGGGCGGTGCAAGGGCGAGCAGCCTTTGCGCCCGTAGGCGCCGTGTTCCCGTTGGG
>JBMTAX010000522.1:0-2991 GCA_049429145.1 Myxococcota bacterium | reverse complement strand
CGACGAATCATGATGCACCGATGCTATGGTTACGCCCACAATTCCCTCCGCAGGGTATAATCCTCCGATGAATTGCAGGCTGATTTTGCAGCGGACGACAGAGGTACCCCGACGGCAGCACCTATCAGCACGACGCGGCATGACGCGATGATCTTAGAAGATCACGGTCCATTGCGCGCTCGCATGGTCACCCATAGCGGCGGCGATTCGCTGCGCATCTGCAGAACCAAACGGCGCATCGAGCTGTCTGAATGCATATGTGAAAACAAGACGGCTCTTGGCGGACATTTCCCACGATCCACCGAGACTGACGATACGCAATATTCGGGCATCGGCGGCTACCTGCCACTGGCGATAGAGTTCTTCCGCTTGAGCGTGCAGAACAAAAGGACCATAGACCGTCAGCCCGAGATCGAAGGCGTACCCAGCCGCACGTCCCTCGGGGAGAATGCGATAGTCCATTCCCTCGAAGGCGGGGCTCTGGAGCAGCGCCCCTTCCGCGACGACCCCCTCTAGCCGCACCTGAACAGGTGCAAGCCGGAAAAAGGCACCGGCACCGGCGCGGGTGCGATTCACGCTTCCCGCATCGAGTTCGCGTCGGCCTGAGGTGCCCCACACGAACACGGAGACATCCTCACGGTGCGGCGAATAGAGGCGTTTATCGAAGAGCCAAGCGAGCTGCACCCGACCGGTGACGTCTTTGTGGGGGTCGATGTCGAACCCTCCTTTTCGCCCCTGCGACCACAAAAGCGCATAGGAGAGTTCAAGTCGTTTTTCGAGCAAACGCACAGAGTCAAAGGCCATGATGCCTATGTCGCGAAGGGCGTAGGCCGGTCCCGTCAGGCGTCCTGCATCGAGCGGCTGCTCGAGCAACAGCTGAGACACGAGGGAGGAAAAACGAACGGCAGTATGTACGAGGGGATTCACCTCAATCGCCTCGTCCATGGTGGGCAGCTTCATCTGGCCAAATCGGAGACGTAGGCCAGGCACAATGCGCAGGGTCACCGAGGCATCCATCAGCACCACGTTGGCGTCGCGCGTAGCGGCATTCATGCCTGCCTCGAGCGTCAGAAGGTAGTTCACACGGCGATCGGTCCCGGGAATCGTGCCACGCGAGCCAAAGCGCGCCCGACGGATCGCGAGTTCCACCGGCTCGGCCATTTCGTTGAAGATGGGGGTCCTTCCCTCATAGGGCCTGAGCGCCTCACTCTCGAGGCCGGTAACCTCGCTGCCAAACAGCACGGACTCTGCGGAGAGCTGCAAGAAGCCGATGGGCTGGTAGGCCACCTCGGGGCGACCATCTTCAGTGCCAATGATGGATAGCCAGTCTGCAGCCTGGGCGGCGGGGGCTAGCGAGAGGAGCCACAGCAACAGAAGGAGACGAGGCATGGGGAGTCCGGTGTGATGGAATCAGCTGTGATCAGTTGTGCGCTTGGGGTTCAGTAACGCGCGTCCTCGGGCTTGCCGCCCTGAGGCCAGTCCTTCGCTTTTTCGGCGAGATCGGGACGAGGCTGGTACACCACATAGCCAGCGACATCCCACGCTTCTTCCTCGGTGAGGGAGTTGCCGGCGCCCAGGGGCATGTTGTGGCGAATGAACCCTGCGGCCGTGTGGTGCCGTGCCATTCCGGCGCCGATATTGAAGGAGCGTTCGCCCCAAAGAGCCGGGAAGGCATAGCTCCCGTCGGGCACGGCGACCCCGGCTCCCGTCGGGCCGTGACAGGCGAGGCACCGAGCATCGTAGAGGGCCTTGCCGTGCACCAAGTCGGGAGCGCGCGGAAGCCGCAGGCGGGGCATGCCCTGCCCCTCCAGTCGATGGTTGGGTGGGTAGCCCTCAGACAGCCAGCTCATGTACGCCAGCATCGCCTCCATCTCGGGCCCTCCCTCGGGCAGGGCGCGCCCGTTCATGCTGCGCTCGAAGCAATCGTTGATGCGCTCGGCCAAGGTGACCTCGCGACCGCTGCGTGCTCGGTACACGGGGTAGCGGGAGGACACGCCCACCCAGGGCCCGGCATGGGCAGCGGTACCAGCCTGCAGATGGCACGAAGTGCAATGGAAGCCATTCCCAACGTAGCCGGGCAACTCCTCGGCGGTGCGCAGGGCCAGCTCGCGACCACGGACAATCAAGGCTTGTGCCGGGTGGCCTGCGAGCGCGGCCTCGTCGGGTACGCGAAGGGGCAGGGCCTCGACAACAGGCGAGGGAGAAGCGTGTGGAGCCGTCGTCGACTTCCCGGAGGGAGACCCGGAGATCGTTGATTCGCCCGGGGAACAAGCCGCGCTGGCGGCGAGGACGAAGAACAACGAGAGCCGTCGCCCTGTGGTGAGCCGCAAGGCTTTGCTTTCTTGCCGGCTGGATCTCGGGGTGGAGGAAGGCAACATGGGCGGGCTCCATCTGGGGTGCCGAGGACACCGCGCGAACAGCCCGGAGCCCCACGAAAGACATGCGTGGACGCCGCAACGCAGGAAGAATGCCAGCTGGCGCTCGACTGCGGTCCGCTGGCGGAGCGCTCACTCCAACGCCGCTGGGGTGCCTTTGTGCCAGGAGAGGCCCCCGGGTGGCGTGTTGCAATGCGCGGCGACGCAGCATTCAGGTGAAACAAATGTGAAACAACACAGCAGTCACTGCAGCCCAATCGGTAATGCAAACCACAGCGGCGCAGGGCTCACGCGCCAACCAAACAAGTCCAACGGCAGGCGCCCGCTGGCCCGTGTCGAGCGCACACAGGGATAGAACGCCTCTCTCACTGACCGTGATCGGGTGCCTGTGGACCTCCGGAGCAAAGGCTTTCGAGGACGCTGAGGCTGCCCCGGGTGCTCGGCAGATGACCTTCCCCCAGCCGCTGGGAGTCCTTCCTCGCCCATGATCACACCCGAATCAGCCACTTGCCTCGCACCCACGCCCCCGGCGCCACCGCCCCTTGGATCCGGCAGCAGCCGTCCCCTCTCTCTCGTGGGAGGAAGCGCCGGAAAAAGCCATGCACGTCGACGCACA
>JBMTAX010000521.1:0-2992 GCA_049429145.1 Myxococcota bacterium | reverse complement strand
GAAGGCCGCACTTGCGCGAGGGGCGTTCCCCTGTATCGGCTCCACTACCCTCGATGAGTATCGGAAGTACATCGAGGCAGACCCCGCCATGGAGCGGCGCTTCGTGAAGATCCTTATCGCGGAGCCCGAGGATGACGCCTGCATCGCGATTTTGCGCGGCGCCGCCCCGCTCTATGAACAACACCACGGTGTGCGTGTCTCCGACGACGGTATCGCCGCTGCGGTGCAGCTCGCGAGCCGCTTCATGCACGACCGAAAGCTGCCGGGGAAAGCCATCGATTTGCTCGACCTCGCCATGAGCCGTGCGCGTCGCTCTGATTTGCGCGTGGTACGTCGCGAAGAAGTCGCTCATGTCTGTGCCGACGTGGCGAAGGTTCCCATCGAGCGTGTGCTCCTCGACGACGCGGCCCGCTTCCTTCAAATGGAGAGCGCGCTCCAGCAGAAGGTGGTGGGACACGAAAATGTCATCGGCCGCGTCGCGGAATCCATCAGGCGCAACTATGCGGGCTTCGTGACCCATCGCCCCATGGGGAGCTTTCTCTTCCTCGGCTCGACGGGAGTTGGCAAAACGGAGCTCGCGAAGGCCATGGCCGACTTTCTCTTCGGCAGCGCCGACACGCTCATCCGCCTCGACATGAGCGAGTTCGCCGAGCCCCACACCGTGGCACGACTGGTGGGGGCGCCGCCCGGATATGTCGGTCATCAAGACGGTGGTCAGCTCACCGAGGCGATCCGACGTCGGCCCCATTGTGTGGTGTTGCTCGACGAGATCGAGAAAGCCCACGCTGACATCCTCCCGCTGCTGCTGCAGATCCTCGACGAGGGACGTCTCACCGATTCGAAGGGCCGCACGGTGACCTTCCGGCACGCCGTGGTGGTAATGACGAGCAATCTCGGTGCGCCCGAGAAGCGCAAGGCGTCGCGGCGGGTTGGCTTTGGGGCACCGCAAGATGCGAGCGAAGGGGACGTCGACGTCAGCGCGGCGCTCGAGTCCGCGAAGCAACACTTCTCCCCGGAACTCTGGGGGCGTATCGAGGACAAATTGGTCTTCGCCCCGCTCTCCCGCGGGCAACTCTCCAAAATCGCAGGACTGCTCCTCGCGAGTTCCTCGCGAAACCTCGAGACGACCCGCAGTATCTCCCTCGTGTGGGACGACGCTGTTCTGGGTGCTCTCATCGACGAGGCAGGGGAAGGCCAGGAAGGCGGCGCACGCCACATGCGCCGCGCGATCCAGCGCCTTGTGGAGTCGCCGCTCTCTGAAGCGATCCTCCGCAAGGAAGTGCGCGAAGGGGACAAGGTGCGCCTGCGGGAGAGCTCGGGGCGCATTCTCGCGCGGCGGATCGCGACGTGAGGTTGCGCCGCGCGGGGGTGCTTGGTCTCGGGAAGGCGGGCAGCGCCCTCTGTGCATCGCTGCTCGAGGCCGGCGTCACCCTCTCCGGTGTGTTCAGTCGGTCCGCAGCCCGACGACAGGGCTTCGCGACACGTTGCTCCGCCATCGTTACCCCTCGCGGACGCCTCGATCGCCTGCTGCACGACCTCACTGCACAAGACTGCCAGGTGCTCTTCCTGGCTGTACCCGATGACGCTCTCGGGGAACTTGCCTCGCGATTGGTGCGGGCCCCTGCCCAGCCCCCCGTCATCGTGCATTTGTCAGGCGCACGAGGGCACGAGGCGCTCGACGCGCTCGGGGGGCGTGCTGCGCTCGGATCATTTCATCCTCTCGCGGCGCTGAGCGATGACCGCCCTATTCCCTTGGGCACCCTCGTCGCACTCGAGGCGACAAGAGCGCGTGAGCGGCATGCGCTCACCGCGTTGGCGACAGCAATGGGACTCTCCCCGACGCGGGTCCCGTCGAGCGCACGGGCGCAGTACCACCTCGGAGCCGTCACCAGCGCAAACCTCGCGGTCGCTCTGCTGCAGCGGGGCATCGAACATCTGCAGGCTGCCGGCGTCGACGAAGAGCTGGCCCGGGTCTCCTTGGCGCGGCTCCTCATGAGCACCGCGCGGGGTGCAGAGCTTCGGCCGCTGCCGGAGATGATGACAGGCCCCATCGCCCGCGGCGACGTGTCCACCGTCGGCTCTCACCTCGAGGTGCTGCAAAGGGAACCGCAGGCCGATCGACAGGTCTACCGCCTCCTGTCCCTCGCCCTTGTGGAAATGGCGCGATTGCCCCCGGCGCGCAAAACGGCCCTTCGCACACTCCTCGACGTCAGTACTGTAGGCACCAGCGCGCCCACCCAAAAGAGATAAGCAGCGCTCCCCAAAAACGCTCGGCCCCACCGGAGCCGCGATGAGCTCGGTGGGGACGCGAAATCACGAAACCGCTAAGGCCGCGTTCGATGAACGTGGTACCTCAGTCAGTTCGCTCCACTGGCGATGCTGAAGCTCGCATCGTTGACGAGGAAGTGCACCCAAATGCTCAGGACGTAGCCGAGAGCCACTGCCCACGACCACTTGAGATGTGCCCCGAAGGTGTAGACTCCGCGGGCCGTGCCCATGAGTCCCACACCGGCAGCGCTACCAATGGAGAGCATGGAACCGCCGACGCCTGCGGTCAGCGTGACGAGCAGCCATTGGCCCTGGCTCATGTCTGGGTTCATCTGGAGCACTGCGAACATGACGGGGATGTTGTCGACGATGGCACTCAACACGCCGACGCCGATGTTCGCAGGAGTTGCCCCCAGCGACGGCCCGTAGGCGTAGGTCGCAATGTTGGCGAGGTAGCCGATGGTCGACAGTCCGCCGACGCAGAGGATGACGCCGTAGAAGAACATGAGGGTGTCCCACTCGGCGCGCTCGAGACGCTTGAAGATATCAAAAGGCTCGGTCTCGGCGCCGCGGTGGCTGAACTCCTCAAACACGTTGGCCGAGTTGGTGGTCTTGCCACCGTGGATGTCACGGCGCTTCAAGAAGAAGCCGAAGACCTTGAGCACCCCGAGACCAAACATCATGCCGAGCACAGGCGGCAGATGAAACTTGCTGTGGAAGGTGA
>JBMTAX010000520.1:0-3010 GCA_049429145.1 Myxococcota bacterium | reverse complement strand
GGCGGCCTCGTGGCGGACTGGCCAGAGGACACAGCTCCAACGCAAGTCGCTCCATCAGGCGCCACATCCCCACTCGACTCCTCTTCAGGGACCTGTCCGTGGCGACGACCCGAAGCAACCTTTTCTCATGGGTGGCGACGTCGAAACGCTGCGCGGCTGCCACCAACTCTTGGGCGCGACCGGCGTAGAGATGAAATGCTGTGCCGACATCGCTGGGTGAGCCCCCCTCGTCCAAGATGAGCCTGGCGCGCAAGCTGCGCCGCAGCTGCCAAGCGACAAGGCCGAGGAGCTTCAGCGGCTCCTCTCGATTGTGTTCGAGCGCCGCAAGGCTCTTGAGGGCCGCAGCGCGATCTGCAGACGCCAGCGCCCCCACGAGCCCGAACGCGTCCTCGAGGTGCGTATCGGCAACGTGCTCACCGACGTCCTCGAACGTGACGTCACGTCCATCAGCGACCAGTGTAAGCTTCTCGAGGGCACGGTCGAGCAGCACGAGGTCTGTACCGACGGTGACAGCGAGTGCCTCAAGCGCTTCGGGGCGCAATTTCAGTTGATGCCGACGTGCACGCAGTTTCACGAGTGCCGGCACATCGCGCTCGCGCGGGTGCTCGAAGCGCATCATATGGGCACCAGACTTCTTGAGCGCTTTGGGCAGCTTCCCGCGGGCGTCGAGTTGCCCGAAGACGATCAGAAGAACCGTCTCCGCCACGGGTGCCGCCAAGTAGGTTTCGAGCCGCTCGAAGCCAGCCTCCCCGAGAACATCTGCGTCGTGGACTTCCACGAGGCGACGCGCCGCCATCGTCGGCAGGGTGCGCGCGAGGGAAACGACGACGTCGCAAGTGACATCTCGTGCGCTGACACGGTCGTGGTTGAACTCAACGATGGCCCCTGCGAGCACCCGCTCGCGCACGATACGGAGACAATCGTCGACGAACGCTCGCTCGACACCACCAACCGCCACCACGGACGGCACGGGGGTGTCCTCGAGCTTGCGGAAGAAGGCTTCGATCTCGCTCACCGCGCTGGTGTAGCGCGTCGACGACGAGCGGTCACGATCTGCGACGCGCCTGAGGGGACGTGCGACGACTGCACCGCCAGCCGCAGCAGGCGAGCAGCCACAACGAGCCCCACCCCGCTCCCTCCACGCTGGAGCAGCCTGCGCTCACGATAAAATCGTCGGAAGCGAGGGAAAGCGAGGCATCTACATCGGGCTCCTCGCCCGCGTCAGCCGCTGCGACGGGTGATGCGGGGACGTCTGGGGTGACGGCGGGGTTGCCCTCCCCAGGGGGCTCCTGCCCGGCATCGCCCCCGGCGGCACCACCGTCGACCGTCTCTCCGCCTCCGTCGAGGGACGTCGCAGGACCGGATTCCTGCGCCGTGTCGCCCCCATCCACCCCTCCCCCGTCGGGCTCGATGGGGCCAGCGTCGGCGAGGCCAGCGTCGGGCGCCACAACACCCCCATCGGGCTCGGTGGGGCCAGCGTCGGCGGGGCCAGCGTCGGGTGCCACCACACCTCCATCGGGCTCGATGGGTCCAGCGTCGGCGGGGCCAGCGTCGGGCGCCACAGCACCTCCGTCGGGCGCCACGTCACCTCCGTCGGGCTCGATGGAGCCAGCGTCGAGCTCCGGCGGGAGCGGCGGCGGGTGCTGCACCACCACGCAGGCCTCCCACAGCCGCCCCCGGATGGCGGTAAGGTTGCTTACAGAAAGGCTCGTGACACCCGGTGCAGCCGCAGTACCACCGCTCACCAGAGAGGCGCCAACCGCGGGGCTTAGCGCCGGATACTGGTCGTGGGCGCCGCGCGCCGTGAAGCTCAGGGTCGCTGCGCTACCCGAAGAGCTGAACTGGAGCGACCGCGCGCCGCTATACCCAGCGGCGACGAACACCACCCCCTCCACCTCTATGGACGCCAAGGTCTCCACCTCGGTGTCGATACGTACAGTGACGGCCCCTTGGGCTTGCGCCGTATTGCCTCCACTCAGGGCGAGGCCCACGCCGTCGGCGCGGGTGTAGACATCAGGGGCGAGCACCGATTCACTACAGAAGCGCTCTTCGAGCGGCGGTGGAGAGAGCGGTGTGGCGTTCTCGAGCTCGAGGCAAACGCGGAGGAGCTGCAGAATGCTGCCGCCGTTTTGGTCACGAAAGGTGATGGCGTTCGCGCCCTGTACGAGCTGAGAGGGTTGCAGCGGCACGGAATACGAGAAGCTCCGCTCGTCGAAATCCGCATGAAAGCCATCGATGGGTGCGAGGGAGCTGGCGGCGACCCCGCCCACCCAAATGTCGATCTCGCGATCGTTGTCCGGATCGTGGGCGGTGAACGCGAGTCGGGCAGCGCTAGCGGTGGCGGGATTGCGATCGAGGTAGACGAACACGGCAGTGTCGTTGACCACGTCGAGCCCGACGCGTCCCGTGTTGTCGAGGGCGGAACCGTCGTCTTTGCGCAGGGGCGTCGCGCCGCTGAGGTCAGCGCAGCTTACGCTGTAGACCTGCGCCTTTGCCGTCTCGGCCTGTCGCAAGACGGCCCCGAGCAGGGCCATGAGGGCGAGCGTACTGTGCCGAAGGTGGTTCACTGGCCGAAATCCCCGCGTCTCCCCCGTGCGCATTCTGGTAGAGGGTATCACGCCGGACGTGGCTACGCCCGTCCCTGCCGCCGAGAGGTCCCCCATGCTGGTCGACACCCACTGCCACCTCGACGCCGCCCGCTTCGACACGGACCGGGCAGCCATGATGAACCGTGCCCGCGAGGCTGGCGTGATGCGCATGATCACCATCGGCTGCGATGAGGAGTACTCGGTGCGCGCCCTGGGGCTCGCGGCCACCCACGCAGACGTCTTTGCCTCGGTGGGAGTTCATCCTCACGAAGCGGAGAAGGCGAGCTCATTCTTCGACGACGTGCTCGCCCCCCTCGCTCAGCATCCCCGCTGCGTCGCCATCGGTGAGTGCGGGCTCGATTACTACTACGACCATTCCCCGAGGGAGCGGCAGCGCGAGGTGTTCGCCCGACAGATCGCGA
>JBMTAX010000519.1:0-3013 GCA_049429145.1 Myxococcota bacterium | reverse complement strand
CGAAGAAGTTGCTCGGTCGCGACGAGAGCCACTGGGCTGCCTACGTCGACACCAACGCGAGCATTCACGACGGGTGGGATTGGGAATCGAACGGCGATGGCACCTTCACGCTCGTCGACGACATGCGCCGGTTCTCGACCCTCGACCTCTATGCCATGGGCGCGTTGCCCGTTGCCGCTGCAGAGCCCTTCTTCCTCATCGATAACGCGCGCTTCATTCAGAACCAGTTCGTAAACAACGTCGCCGTGCCCGCTGACGCGGCCCTGCAGATTCCCAGCGTTTCCCTGCTCGCGGAATACAACGTGACCCTGCGCGCCACCGGCGAGCAGGTTGACCTGACCATCCAAGACATCGTCGACGCCGAGGGCAATCGTTGTCCCGACCCCGACCACACCCAGAAGTCCTTCCGCCAGGCCATCGTGCTGGTGACGGCCCCGGGGCAGACCATCGCTAGCGTCACCAGTTACGTGCAGGACATCGAAGTGATGATGGCGACGTGGGAAGACTGGTGGCGCGATCGCACCGCGCGGGCGCTGACCCTGTGCACGAACCTCACCGAGACCTGCGAGCACGCCGAGCTCACCATCGCCCAGGGGCGCGTCAAAGCCGACGAGGAGATCGTTGAGGCCGGAGACTCCTTCGACCTCGTGGTCCCCGTGGGCGCCAAGGCCGACGTCGTGGTGAAGAATGCCGTGGCTACCGTGCGACTCTCGGGCAACGGCGCGGAGAAGGCGCGGCTACTCGAAGAGAGCTTCAGCATCGGCGACTTGAGCGGCACCACTGACCTCTCCATCCCCATCTCCCTCGACGACGATTACGGTTGCGGCATCTCGCTCATCGCGCGGGTGACGGTGAGCAGCGACAATGCGCCCGACGTCAGTGGCGAGTACCGCATCTTCCCTGGCTACCGCGAGATCTTCTCTGCCAGCTTCGATGAGGGCGACGACGGCTTCGTGCCCAACCAAGATGGCCTCGACGAGAACACCCGCGGCGGCTTTGTACGAGAAGACGTGTCGCTCAACTGCACCATGACGCCGCGCACACCCGAGGATGATTCGAGCCCCGGTCGAGGTGGCGCATTCGTCACGGGCAGTGAAGGCGCAGAACTCGATGGGGTCGCATCGCTCTTCTCGCCGAAGATCGATCTCGAGGGTGCTATCGACCCTGAGATTCGCTTCATGTACTGGCTCGACGGGGCGCCCGGCAGCGGCAAGCTCAAGGTCTCCGTGTCGGGCTCGGGCAAGGGCTTTACCGAGGCGAAGGTCTACGAGGAGCCTTACCATGGCTGGGTGCTCGGTCGCGTGGTGCTCAGCGAGGTGTATGACGAGGTTCCTGAGGCGGTATGGCTGCTCATCGAGGCCGAGGGTAACGGGCGTCTCGAGGCGGCCATCGACGAGGTGCGCGTGCTTGATCGGGCGGGGGCCTGCGCGGCGGCGTTCACCGGATGCGGCTGCGACAGCTCCCCCCGCGGTGATCGTGGCGCGCCGCTGGTAGCTGTTGGCACCGCGATGCTCTACCTCTTCGGTCGTCGGCGTCGCTGCCGCTGAGCTGAGGGGAGATTTCGTGCATAGAGCCCGCGCATTGCTCTTCGACCTCGACGGAACGCTGCTCGACAGCACCCGCGCCATTTGCCACGCTGCCTCCGCGAGCTTTCGCGAACTCGGCGTCACCGTGAGCGAGGCTGAGGTCGAGCTGCATCTCGGCGCGCCCCTCGAGGAGCTGTACGCGAGTTACGCGCGCGATGACGACCCGGTGCGCCTCGCCCGCTTCGTCGAGGCCTATGTGCGCATCCACGACGAGCACCCCGAGCGTCACCCGCCGCCTCTGCCTGGCGTCGCGTCGGGGCTCGCTGGACTTGCGGCACGCTACGGTGCGCCCATGGCGGTGGCGACGACGAAGCCAAGCGATCGTGCTCGCGTACAGGTGGAGGCGAGCGGGCTTTTGCCCCACTTCACCCACGTGCAGGGGACCGACGAGGGGATGCGCCCGAAACCGCAGCCCGACGTGCTGCATCACGCATGCGCGCGGCTCGGGGTGTCGGCCCGTGACGCTGTGATGGTGGGGGATACCGCCCGTGACGTGGGCGCCGCACGCGCGGCGGGTGCGCGCGCTGTCGTCGTCGCCTACAGCGCGGCCCACTACGAGAAGGCGCAGGCATTCGGTGCCGACCTCGTGGTGCGGTCCCTCGAGGAGCTCGTCGGCGTCACGTGGTGACCCAGTTCCCGCACGACGTCATGAGTGCCTGATGCCGGGTGGTGTCGTGCACATCATCTCGGAAGGGAGCGATTGCGGCTCAGCCGAAGCCCACCGTCCGCATCGAGAGCGTCCCTACATCGAACCCTTCGGCCACGACCCGCAGGGTATCGTCGTCGTTGGTCGTGCCAAAGGCGTAGAGCAGGGGCAGCCGGTGCTCGGGAGTGGGATGGGCGACGCGTCCCTCGGGCGTTTTGGCCAGGCTCGTCAGGCGGACGCGGTCTCGCTGCTCGACCGCCGCCATGACGTCGAGGTCAACGCGCGTCGTCCAGCCAGGGGGGATCGCCCCTCCGCAATCGGCGCCTGGCGTCTTGAAGGTTATGGGTCACATTGCCGCTGCTGATGAGGAGCTCACCCTCATCCCGCAGCACACCCAGGGGAGCGCGCGAGTTCGAGGGATGAGGACGCCGAGAGCCGACCGTCGATGCTGAGCTGGAGGACCGGCACGTCGACGGCTGGCAGCAGATGTATGAGGACAGACCAGGAACCATGGTCGAGCCCCCACTCGACATTGAGCTGGGCTCTCTCATGGCCCAACAGCGAGCGGACGCGCGTAGCAATGTCAGGACAACCCCAGTGCGGGATACTCGAACGCGAAGAGGGGACGAGGTAAGCCACCGAGGTCGTGGATGATCGGTGGGGCAGGGTTCGCCATCACCAGGGTCCCCGTCGTGTACCAATGGACAGACACCACCAATATCGCTCGCGGACAGGGCAACGACGCCCCTAGGGAAGACCATGCACGACTCTAGGGGGGCGC
>JBMTAX010000518.1:0-3039 GCA_049429145.1 Myxococcota bacterium | reverse complement strand
TCCACGGATTCCGCCGGGACAACATCGCGGTGGAGGTGGTGGAGTGCCACGCCGCCGAGCGCCTTCCGCGGATGCAGGCGTTGCTCCGCGACCCCCAGATGCGCCCGGCCATCGTCTACGTGCCTACCCGCAAGCTCGCAGAGGAGACCGCTGCGCGTCTCGGCGAGCAACTCGCGGCGGGGGCCTACCATGCCGGCATGGACTCCCAAGCCCGCGAGCGCGTGCAGGGTGAGTTTCAGGCGGGGGGGCTCGAGCTGGTCGTCGCGACGAGCGCATTTGGGATGGGTATCGACAAGGCCGATGTCCGGGCTGTGGTGCACAGCTCCTTGCCGAGCAGCCTCGAGAGCTATTACCAAGAGATCGGTCGGGCAGGGCGGGATGGCCAGCCTTCGCGTGCCGTTCTCTTCCACAGCTTTGCAGACCGCCGCATCCAAGAGACGTTGCTCGAGAGGAGCTACCCCGAAGGTCGCGTATTGCGGCGCGTCCATGCGGCGCTCACGGACAGTTTCCTCGCGGCCGAGGACATCGCGGCGCGTCTCGGCCTTGAGACGGACCAAGTGGCCCGCTCCATCGAGCAGCTCGCCGTACATGGGGGCGCCGAGCGCGACGGATGGACATCGAGCGCAAGACGAGGGGAGGAGGCGAACTGGCTGCCTCGCTACGAGCGTCAGAGGGGGCTCCGTCTCGCCGAGCTCGATGAGGTGAGCGAGTTCGTGCGCAGCGGGCACTGCCGCATGAGCGCACTCGTCTCTCACTTCGGCGATCGCCGCGACGCCCATCGCCCTTGTGGCCTCTGTGACGTCTGCGCCCCCGACGATGCCCAGGCGCGTAAGACCCGCCTGGTCGACGATGCTGACGTGCCGCTGCTCCAAGCGTTGCTGCTGGCCCTTCGCGGCGCACCGCTGGCGAAAGGGCGCCTGTTCAAGCTCCTCGAAGAGGAGGGCGCCGCACTGGAGCGGCGCAGCTTCGAGCACGCCCTTGAGGCGCTGTGGCGGGCTGGCCTCGTGCGTCTTGAGCAAGAGACCTTCGAGAAGGATGGCAAAGAGATTCCCTTCGCCCGGGTTCACCTGACCCCGTCCGGTCGCCTCGCCGGTCCCGCAGAGCTAGGGGGCGTGCGCGTCGATGAAGAGTTCCAAGCCGGTCGCCGGGATGGCGCAGAGGGGCGAGGGCCGGCGCGCCGGCATACGCGGGTCCGAAGGGGGGGCGGCGAGGGTACTGTGATCGCGCCCGACCCACAGGTGTCTCGGCGGCTCCGGGCATGGCGCAAAGAGACTGCAGCCGCCCTCGGTGTTCCGGCGTATCGGGTGCTGACCGATCGCGCGTTGGAAGGAGTGGCCTCGACGCGCCCCAGGACCGAGGCCCAACTCTCCTCGGTCAGCGGGGTAGGTCCACGTTGCCTCGAGAGCTTCGGAGCTGACCTCCTCCGTGTGGTGGCCGGTCGTACGCCGGAGCGTGCACCCCTCCGCGAGTGACGCGCGCCCTCGTGAGGGCTGGTGTGAGCGAAGTCTTCGCCGAGCCTCCCGCGCAGGGTGGGGCGAAATCGACATTGGTCGAATGGCGGACGCGGCTAGTACCGCCGGAGGGGCTGTTGGCAGGCCTTCCCACCGTCGAGAAAAGTTTGTCCGGGGCCCCCGAACAAAGACCACAGGGACGGCGAAGACCTGCCGCTAGGGGCGCTGGGTCGAGGTGGGGACGAAACGCTCGCGCACGCGGATGATCGCGTAGTCGCGGACCTCGTCTGCCTCCGCGTCGAGCACCCGATCCATACCCAGGAAGTCTGCGAGCACCACAAACTCATCTCCCGCGGTCAGCGTGACGCCAGGTTCGAGAAACTCGAAGAGAACCTGGTGGCCCGTGAGGAAGCTTGGGAACCGAGAGCTCTGCTGGCCACCAGCGGCAGCCATCTCGAGCATCGTATCGTCGGGGGTCAGGGTGGCTTCCTCGAGCAGGAGCTTGCCTGGACGCAGCGAGGACTCCTGCAGGTAGCGAAGGCGTGCGATCACTGCGCTGCCCGCGGCGCGATCGCCCTTCTCGACCGCTTGCGAGAGCAACATCAGGCCAACGCCCCCTTGCTGCAGGCGCGTGACATCCTCGGCGACCCACCCGCCGCGGTAGGCGATGATGCGCGCGAAGGCCGCTCCTTGCAGGGGGAGGTCAAGGGCACTCCGGAAGTCAGGCGAGAGCAGGAAGTCGAGGTCGGCGAAGTCCTCCCGCTCCATGCAAGCCTTCACGAGAGTGGCGGCGTGGCGCATGCTGCTCGACTTCCGGGCCCGTGCCTCTTCGGCACACTCCTGCGCGGTACGGAAGCTCGCTGCGAACTCCGCAGCGGTCATCTCTTTCTTCGGTGCGTCGCCCGTCTCCGCCGCCGCGCCCTCGGGCGCTTCGGTCTCGGCATCGTCCCACGTACGCAGGGGGGGCTTGTAGCGGTCGCTGGCGCATGAACTCGTGCTTACCGCCAGCAGCGCGCCCAACCATGCCCATCGTCGCCCAAGGTGCCTCGTGCGCATCGTGGTCTCCTCCGCCCCGTGAACCCCCCTCATAGCGCGAGACGAGTGGGCTGGGCCAACTCTCCGCCAGGACAAGCCGAAGGGATGCGCTGTGCCCGCCGCCGCTCCGTGAAAGCGACGTCCACCCGCTGTCAGGAGTGCAGCAGCAGACCCACGGGCAGCGAGTCGCCAAGGATGGCGGCGCTGTCGGCTGTCTCCTCCGGGACCACTTCCGTCACCATACGCACCCACGCCTCAGGGGACCCCAGATTCGTCAGCCGCCGCGCCACTTGCGCGCGCACGGTTTCCTCAACGTCCCGGCCTCGATCGCCGGTCATCCGGGCGAGCTGCGCTGCCGCGAGGGCCGCGCCCTCCGACTCTTGCCAGTCGAGCCGGAGTATCTCCTCGAGCCATCGGGCTGCGACGTCGGTGGGCACGGCATCATGAGCCGCCCCACCCAGGGGCTGGCGGGCGCCGAGCCGACCGAGGGGCCACCAGGTCGTGAGGCTCTTGTGCTTAAGCATATGCAAGCACCCGTCACCGAGCCGTACCT
>JBMTAX010000517.1:0-3048 GCA_049429145.1 Myxococcota bacterium | reverse complement strand
CCCGGGATGGAACCAGACGCTAGCTCCCCTTTACCTCTCGGTCGCATCCAATCCGTTTGTATATGGCGACACCGAGAAGCGTGCGTTTGACGAGGCAATGCAGCTGCTTACGAACCTTCAGCCTTTCCATCTCCCATCGGCAGACCCGGACGTGGTCATCGAGATCTTCACGGACGCATCTGGTGGTTCTGGCACATCCACTGATCCCGGCTCATGGGCTGCCGCCCTCGGACAACGTAGAGGCATCCCCTCGCTCGACGACCCAGCGAAGGACTTCGAGCTGCTCCAGCTCGACGGCGGTCTTTTCAATGCTCGTCAAGCAGAGTGGGACATATTGAAGAAAGAAGCCAGCGCGTTGTTTCAAGCCCTCCACCGCTTCAGGCAGTACATCTTCGGACGCCGCGTGCGCATCTTCACCGACTCGAAGGTGTTGATGCACATGTTTAGGAGCGACTCCCCGGTCCTCAAGCGCTGGTACGCGTATCTTCAGACGTACGACTACGAGATGTTCCATATCTCGTCCAGCGCCAACGCATTGGTCGATTGCCTGTCGCGTTACGTCGTCGACCCAGCCACCCCGTCGGCCCGTGTTCCCCGATTACTTGCTTTGGCTGCTAAGACGGTCCCAGCACCTTCGCTGTTGCAATGTGGCGACGTTGAGCCTAATCCAGGCCCGCCGAAACCGATCGTCATAGAGTCCAGCTCGTCGGACCCCTCACTCTCGCCGCCCCCGACGGTTGCCCCGGTTGCTTCGAATTCACCGGACGCGGGCGATAAACGCCAACCTCGACGGCGCGCTCGTGGAGCCTCAAGTCCCCAAGCCCCTACACAGCAAGCGCCGGCTAGCGCCCCAATCATCATTCCTTCTCAGCAGGACGCCTCGCAGCATCCCCTAGCCCGTGTGCGGCTCGAAACCACGATGCCGTCGGCCACTCGACGAGCCCACCAAGCCCCGGCAGCTGCCCGCGCTGACGTTCCTGCCGTCCAGCCTCGATCTCCGCAGGCCCAACCTGAAGCTCACTCCACTTCAGCTTCACCCCCGGCCGACTATCGTCGACAGTTGCTGCGTTTGATGAACAGCCGACCGGGCCCCTCCTCTTTCTGTGATTCCCTTGCAGAAGCCCTTCGAGATGAGCACCACCGCTCGAATCACGCTCTCGGCCTGTCCGTCCCGTTCGACAGCCTCTATATTCGCGACCGAGTGCTGTGGTTTCTCGAATCATCTGGCTCTCAGCCTATGTCCCTTCTATACGGCAAGTCTTTCGAGCAAACGTTTCGTGCGGACATTCCGCTGCTGTCATTTTCCTCCGTTCAGGAACAGCGCGCCCCAGACTCTTGGCAAGAATACCGTCTGCTCATGGCGGATCGCAACACTTTCCCGGACTATCTCTTTGTGCAAGCCGCATGCATCGTGTACAGCGTGCAACTCGTTTGTTTTACGGAGGACGACCGCACTTTTGACGTCAGTCCCGCCAATGCTTTCCGCCGAGTGTTTCTGTTTGCTTCGGACAGAGGCAAGCACTTCGATTGGGCCAAGCCAGTCGAGCCGGACGACGAAGACGCCAACGCCGCCGTCGTTTGTATCTTCGATGCTCCCCCGTTGCGTGCTTCTGCCTCCCACATCCCTAGACCCGCAGCGTTTTCCAACGTGCTCGACATCAGTGAAGACAAGATGCGCCTCATCCACGCAGCGCACAACGCCTATACAGGCCACCCAGGCGTTGAAGCCACTGTCCGTCACCTCATCGCAGACGGCCACAAGTGGCGAAGGATGACGGCGCACGTCGCTCAGTTTATCAAGCGCTGCCCAACTTGTTGTTCTTCCCGCCTTCAGCTCCTTCAAGCCCCGGTGTCTGCGGCCACAGTTCGTTTTCATGCTCGCCCCCTCCGCCGTTGGCACGTGGACCAAACAGGCTCTATGGGTCTCTGCCACTCGACTGGTTTCGCAATCTTGCTTGTGTTTGTTTGCGAAGTCACGCAGTTCACCGCCCTTTACGGCTCTCGACATGGCACCGCCCTAGAGACAGCCGCCGCTTTGATAAACCTGATGGGTTGGCTAGGTTTAGCCGAGTCAATTCATTCAGACGGCGGCCCCGAAAATGACAACTACATCTGGCATCAAGTGGCACAAATCACGGGCATCAAGCACACCTTCAGTGTGCCCAATGTCCCCAACTCAAACCCCATTGCCGAGCGCAACATCGGCATGGCCAAACGGTTTGTCCGGGCACTCACAGTCGATCTGGACAAGCACAACTCTTGGGGGATGCTGCTGCCTATTGCCCAGAAAGGCCTCAACGACCTCCGCCGCAAAGACCTGCTGTGGTACTCGCCAAACGAGGTTGTGTTCGCCTCTCTCTCCGATCCCACGTCTCTTGTCATTCCCACTTTCTACACCCGCGCCGTCCGCGAAGCTGATTTGGCAGACGCCAACGCGTACCAAGTCTCGGCAAACTTTGTCCACAGAGCAATGTGCTTCCAACAGCACGTATGCAGCACCATCCAAGAAATCCATGCCAAGGCATTCGACGCAAGCGCCGCCACTAACCCAACTTCGTACACCGACCTCTCTATAGGCCAATGTGTGCTCATCAGCTGGCCGTCCAATCACCCGCCATCCCCAGCTCATCCGCTTAAACGCGGCCCCTACAAGGTGACAGCCATCCAGCGCAACAGCGTGCAACTCGAGCACCTTTCCAACCCGCCACCTGCCGATCAACCGCTCACTGTCCTCTGGTCGAAACACGCCCACGTGTACCAGTACGTAGATGACGACGTTCCAGCTCGATCCGCTCTTGATCCGGCAGCCTCTCAAGCTCCAACGGGCCCTCCTGGCAGGAATATCGATTGTGTGCTTTCCCACTCCGCGCTCCCGGCCAATCTTCTGCCGCCCGGTGTGGCGACCGACCACGTCAAAGCTCAAAAATACCTTTGCCGCTTGTTTTGCGCATCATCCTCAAGACAGCCTCCCGCGCTTGTCCCGACACAGCTGCTGTCTTATGAGCAGATCGCTCATACCTTTGCGTTCGACACTTACATTTTGAGCCA
>JBMTAX010000516.1:0-3052 GCA_049429145.1 Myxococcota bacterium | reverse complement strand
TGCTATTGGTGGCAACACCGCCACCCGCTGACGCCGAAGCTGGGGCAAGCCGCGCGCTGGTATTGCTCGTCCTGGGTGCTTGCTACGCAGGTCTCGCCAGCGCGGTGACACTCGCCGTGTTTCGTCGTCGAGGAACGGTGCAGCTCGACGAGCTGCGGGAGTTGCAGGGGTAGGCCGTGCGGGACGCAGCAGAACCCTTGCTCTTGTGGTTGTGCCTTGGGCCGGTGCTGTTCGCCGCGCCAGGGTTTCTTGGCGCGCGATGGATGCCGCGCTGGCTCTGCTCGGCGCTGGTGGTCGGAGGCTGGCTCTCGTCGCTGGTGCTCTGGGTCATGCTGCTTCAGCGGGAGCTGTCGCTCGGTGGCTGGGAAGAAATGCAAGTATCAGGCTTTCGCGGCGTCAGGCTCGTTGCCTTGTCGAGCGCGCAGGGCCCGTGGCTTCTCGCTGACCCCCTTCGCCTCGTCCTCGGTGGTTCTCTCGTCATCGCTGGCCTTATCGCGGTAATCCATCCCCTCGTCGCGGTGGGAGGTGGGCCGCGCACCATCATGGGAAGGATGGGTCGAGCGGGCCTCCTTGGAGAGCTGCTGCTGTATGGCGTGTTGCAGTGCTGCGTGTATGCGGCGTCGCTCAGCTTCTTGATCGGCCTCGCGATGCTTGCATCCCTCCTTGCCTGGCTGCTGACGTCGTCGGCAGACCCCAAGCGAGAGCAGAGGGACGCGGCAGGGCAGATCTTCGTGCTTCATCGGCTCGGTGACCTCGCCTGGGGAATCGCCCTTGCCACCCTCGTCAGCACCTTCGGAGGTCTCTCGCTCGACGAGCTTGCTCCCTCATGGGTGGGCGCCTCGGGTTGGGAGCGGCTCGAAGACGGTCCTCTGCGCGGCTTCCCGCTGCGCACTGCTTTGTCGCTCATCAGCGCCCTAATGATTCTCGGGGCATTTGCCCGCGTCGCCGTCCTGCCGTTGCCATTTCCGGGGCGCACCGCCACAGGGCTGCCCGCCCCGGCCCTCGGACTCGTCCATGGTGCCGCAGCTGTTCTGCCAGCCTTCCTGGTCGCATTTCATGCGCTGCCCCTCTGGGAGAGCCTCCCGTTGGCGCCGAGCGTGTGGGGTCATGCTGCCCTCGTGACGTCGTGCGCCGCAGCCCTCGCGGCAGGTGTCACGCGAGACATCCTGCAGGTCGACCTCCAGGTGACACGCGCGCTTCATGCACTCGCGCTCGCGGCGCTCTTTTTTGGGCAGTTCCCCGCAGCAGCACTGCTCGTTGCCATGGCCGTGATTCTTCCGAGCGCGCTGCTGCAACCCACCGGCGTGGTGCTGGAGTCCACGGGGCATCAAGGAGACATGTTCGCGCTCGGCGGCATGTGGCGCAGGCTGCCCCTCACCGACCGTGGACGCGCGATCGCTGTGATCGCGGTGACGACGTTCCCGGGCAGCGCAGCTTGGCTCGCGATGGAGCGGCTCCTGTTTGAGACCCTCGACGGTCCGCGTGCATCGTGGAGTGCTGCTGCCCTCGTTGTCAGCAGCGCACTGTGTCTCAGCTTTGCAGCGTT
Organism: Myxococcota bacterium; assembly: GCA_049429145.1. Taxonomy (GTDB): domain Bacteria; phylum Myxococcota; class UBA727; order UBA727; family CAYLZW01; genus JBMTAX01. The sequence continues at coordinate 1,506 of JBMTAX010000516.1, read as the reverse complement.
CCGCGCCCTGCACCTCACCTACAGTGGCGACGAACCACGCTGCGACTGCGGAGACAGCGTCGATGTCGCCTGGTGGCGCTCTGCGTCAGCGCTGGTCGTCAGCCTCCTGGCTGTAGGAATGCCGCTATTGTTTGGTCTGCCACGAGCAATCGTGCGGCCCTGGGTGCTCGGGTACCAAGAGGCAATGACCGAGTTTCTTGCACCAACGTGGCCCATGGCAACGGGCCTGCCCCTCACCGACGAGGGGACGTGGTTCGATGACCGCCACGGGGTACCTGACCAATGGCGTCTCGTCGGCATGGGCCTGCTGGTGGGCGTGTGCGCCGTTGCCTTCGTCGCTTCCGCTGTCTTGTACCGTGGCGGCCCCACGCTGTGGCACAGCCGCCTGCGCGGAGTATTCCCCGCAGCGCGCAGCGACAGTCTATTGTCGACGAGCTTCGGTCTCGATGTTCTCTGGCTCATGCAGCTACCAAGCCTCGTAGAACGTGCTGCACGCTGGATACGCACCTTGGTGCTCGCTGTGGTGCTCGACATCGTCGTCACCCGTGCGGTGGCAGGGGTAGCGGCTATCGCCAGGAGTGCGATCCGCATCCTCCATAGCGGCGACGTGCAGCGCGGCCTGCTTTTGCTGCTCATCGTCGTGGCGCTGCTCCTTTCGCGATGGGGCTCGTCATGAACGCCTGGTTGGATGGGTATCTGCTGCCTCTCCTGCTCGGGATTCCTGTGGGAGGTATGGCCTTCGTCGCGGTGATGCCAGCCTCTGATCGAGTGTCGTTGCGCCATGCGGGTCTTGGCATCTCCACGCTGACTGCGCTCCTCGCGTTCTATGCAGCGTTATTCAGTCTCTCGTCGACAGCGCCCTCGCTACCGTCGCTGTTCACCAGCTGGGGCGGTCTCCTCACTGGCGGGCTACAGTTCACGGTCACACCGCTTCGCGCAGGGCTGCTGGTGGTCGTCACAGCAATGTCCCCGATGATTCTGCGCGCAGCAGCCCCACGTGTCATGGAGCGCACCAAGGGGTACGTACTGCTCCACCTGTTGTTCCTCGCGCTCGTCGTCTCTGCACTCTTGGCGCAACACGCCATTGTGTCGTTGGCTCTTCTCAACGCGGCGCTGCTGCCCTTGTTGTTGCTCCTCGGCCTCTTCGGGGGAAACGCCAAGGGGAGCGCGCTGCTTCGTGTCGGGATGAGCTGGCTCATCGTCGACGCGCTCGCATTTGCGGCGCTGATATGGCTGCTGTCTCGTGCACGCTCTGGCGAACTCGGGGCCCTTAAGGACGCAGCACGGGCCCAATCCGCCGAGGTGCAGCGATTCCTCTTCCTTGCGCTGGGCCTCGCCGCAGCACTGCGGCTCGCCATCGTCCCGACCTCTGGATGGGTCGTCTCGTTCTTGCGTGAAGCACCGCTCTCCGCTGCCGCTCTCACTGCGGTCGGGGTCATGCCGGTGGGGGGTCTGCTCTTCCTCGAGCTCGGACTCCAATTGTTGCCCAGCGCCGCGACGACGTTC
>JBMTAX010000515.1:0-3058 GCA_049429145.1 Myxococcota bacterium | reverse complement strand
CCCACCGTCGTAGAAGACGGCGGCGCGAGCGTCAAGTCTTCCGCGCAGGTGAATCGCAGTTCCTCACCCCTCTGTGCGGCAGACACACCTCCGCACGACACGCGTTGCACTGGCAGAGAATGAAAAACAGGCCGCCAGCGCTCGTGGGCTCAAATCCCTCCATACGGAAGTCTTCCCCCGGATTGGCGAGGCGCCTCCCTGTGGCGCCACAAGCTGGACAAGTGAGCGCAGCGACCCCTGAGCCATGTCGCAGAAGCATGTCCTCGTCACCGAACGCCGCAGCGACGCTGACGGCCCGGAGTCGGTCTTGCTCTGCTTGTTGTCTTCGTGCGCGGTTCATAGAGGAGCTCTCCTGGAAGCTAGGCTGCCTTGGCCGTGCCCACGTCTTCGACAATGCGACGCAACACCACGCGGCACAAGGCCACGACGTCCCCTCCCACGTGCCGCCATTCGGCATCACTGGGCGAGTAGATGAGCTTGCCCTGCGGCGTCAGGCGGAAGTGTTGCGGCTGCTGCGCCACCAACTGCGCGAGTTTGCCTCCATCGAGGCGCGGACGGTCGCCAAGGCCCACGATGACGCGGGGTGGCGGACCCTTCTGTGACTCTTCGGTACCGAGCGGCGGGGCATCGGGGAGCAGGCCGAGATCGAGAGAGCGCGCCGCCATCTCCCGTAGTCGGAGCTTGAGGACCATGACGTCGGCGAGGGCGGTCACCTCCGCGGGAGGATCGCCGTGCACATCGCCGAGGGTGCCGACGACGTCGTAGATCTCCTTGGCGTCCTTGGCCGTGGCCAACTTCTGGTACGCCGACAACCGGTCATGCAGGTCGGCGATGTATTTGTCGGGAATGAGCGCGGCCACCGGAAGGTTGATGTCGGGGTCGGGGGTCTCGTCGGCCTGGCGCCCCTTCAGCTCCTCCACCGCTTCTTTCAGGAGCTCCGCGTAGAGGTCGTAGCCCACCGCTGTGATGTGACCGTGCTGAGACTTCCCGAGCATGTCACCAGCGCCGCGGAGCTCGAGGTCGTGCTGCGCGACCTGGAACCCCGCGCCGAGCTCGGAGAACCGCTGCAGCACTTCGAGCCGCTTGCGTGCGTCGGGGGTGAGGTTCTCGGCGCTCGAGGGGATCATGAGATACGCGAAGGCGCGCTCTTTCGACCGGCCGACGCGCCCACGCAGCTGGTAGAGCTGTGCGAGGCCGAAGTCGTCGGCGTTGTCGATGAACATGGTGTTCGCCGTAGGTACATCGATTCCGGTCTCGATGATCGCGGTGCACACGAGCACGTTCACCTCGTGCTTCATGAAACGCAGCATCACGTCTTCGAGCTCGTCTTCTTCCATCTGCCCATGGCCCACTGCGATGCGCGCCTCAGGGACAAGACGCTGCAAATAGTCGGCGATGGCCCCAATGGACCGCACGCGATTGTGGACGAAATAGACCTGACCACCGCGGCCGAGCTCCCGCAGCATTGCCTCACGAATGACGTCGTCATCAAAGCGAACGATGCTCGTCCGAATGGCCAGTCGATCCATGGGCGGCGTCTCGATCACGCTGAGATCGCGGATACCAAAGAAGCCCATCTGCAGCGTGCGGGGAATCGGCGTAGCGGTGAGTGTCAGCATGTCCACGCTGGTACGCAGCCGCTTCAGGGCCTCTTTGGCCTTGACGCCAAAGCGTTGCTCCTCATCGACGATGACCAGCCCGAGACGCTGAAAGCTCACGTCCTGCGAAAGCAGCCGGTGGGTACCGATGACGATGTCCACCTTGCCGTCCCTGGCGCGCTGCAGGATGTCACGCACCTCGGCAGGCTTCTTGAAACGGCTGATGACCTCGATGGTCGCCGGGGTGCCCGCGAAGCGCTCGCAGAAAGTGAGGTAATGCTGCTGGGCAAGCACCGTCGTTGGTGCCAGCACGGCGACCTGCCTCCCACCGAGCACAGCCATCATCGCTGCACGCATACCGACTTCAGTTTTGCCGTATCCGACGTCGCCGCACACGAGACGGTCCATGGGCCGCTCACTGGTCATGTCCTTGATGACTTCGTCGATGGCCTTCTGTTGATCAGGCGTCGTCTCGAAGGGGAACGCAGCTTCGAACTCGTGGTAGTGGGCATCCGCAGCCGGATGGGACGGCCGCCTCGCGAGCTCACGCTTCGCATAGAGTGCCAGGAGCTCCTGCGCCACGGCGAGCACGGCGCTCTTCACCTTCTTGCGCGTCGTTTTCCAGCTGGTTCCACCGAGCTTGTCGACGCGCGGGGCCCGTGCGTCGGCGCCCTGATACTTCTGGATCAGGTTGATGCGATGCACCGGCAGGTAGAGCTTGTCATCTCCAGCATATTCGAGGAGGACGTAGTCCTGCTCGACCCCGCGCACGGCAAGGCGCGTGAGGCCTTTGAAGACCCCGATGCCGTGCTCGACGTGGACAACGTAATCGTCGGGAGACAGGTCAGCGAGCGAGGTCTTGAAACCACGAGCTTTCCCGCTGCGCCCCTCTCGTCGAGCACGCTTCCCGAAGATTTCATCTTCAGCGATTACGGTGACGCCGAGGTGAGGGAGCTCAGCACCGCGTGCGGGTGGCGTCGGACGCGCTACGTAGGTCCACGCGTGCACCGCGCGGTCATCCAGCGCCCGCAGCGTCTCTGGCGCGAGAAGGTCGGGGGCCTCCTTGAGGGCGCGCACCTCGAGGTGGTGCGGACCCAACAGTTCGCGTAGGCGGTCTACACCACCGAGGGACGCGACGGGCAACAAGACGGCCCGCCCCTTTTGTCGTAGCCGACGGATGAGCGCAGCGAGAGGCGCGAGTAGTTGCCCGCTCGTCTCACCCTCACCATCTTTGCGCATCGTCTCGCGCAGAATGTCTTGCCGCAGCGCTGAGGTCGGGTCAGTCCGCACCTCGAGCAACACGCCCGTCGCACCTTCAACTTCGAGGTCGACCAGCTGGACCTGCGTGTGGTGTGTGCAGCGCTCGACCAGGGGTTCGAGGTCTTCGATGAAAAATTCTGGGGGAAAACACAAGTCGCCACGGGTGAGGGCTTGGCGATGATGGCCCGCATAGTCTTGGG
>JBMTAX010000514.1:0-3064 GCA_049429145.1 Myxococcota bacterium | reverse complement strand
TGGTAGCGGATCGTGTCGCGGTTCTCGAACAGGAACGTCAGGGATCCCGCGAGGTGAACACGGCGCGCATCTTTCTGGCGCATCACCCGTTGGCGAATAGAATCACGCTGCTCACCATAGGTTACATAGTCGATGATCTCGCTTCTCTCGACGGCCTTCATGATGACACCTCCTCTGAAGCGCTCTCGAGCTTCTTCTCAAAGCCATCCTCTCGGTAAGCCCGTGCGAGGACGGTCATGGGATGCAAAGCCTTCTTGCCAGCCCACTGTTCGAACTGCGTCGCTGCCAGGGGGCATTCTGTGGCCCAAACCTCGGCGTCGGCACCCGCCATATCGCGGAACGCGCGCTCCCCGATGCGACCGGACGCCTCGAAGGTCTCCACCTTCATGCCGTAGGTGCCGTCGTGACCACAGCATTCGAGAACGGTCTGCGGGGTCACGCCTGGAATCTTGCGCAAGAGGTCACGGCCCTTGAAGCCCACGCCTTGGGCCCGCAGGTGACACGGGGCGTGGTAGGCCACCTTCTCGCCCGGGGTCGATTTGAAATCGGTGGAGAAGCGCTCTTCCTTGCGAATGGACCACAAGAGTTCGCCGGGGTCGCGCACTGCAGCGCTGATTTTTTCGGCGCGTATGCGCTCGTCTCCCTCGAGCAGCTCCTTCCACTCTCGTCGAGCCATCATGGTGCAGGTGGGATTGAGAACCACCACCTTCGCACCCTGGTCGACGTACGGCTCGAGGATGTCGAGTGTTTGTCGAACCTGGGCACGCAGCCTATCGAGGTCACCGTGCTCCCATGCAGGCATTCCACAGCATTTGAGCCCTGGCGCGCAGGCGGTCTTAATCCCATTCTTCTCGAGGACGAATAGAGTGTCTTTGCCGACACTGGTCTCGTTGTTGTTCACGAAACAGGTCGGATAGAGCACCACCTCGACGTCAGATGCCGGTGGGAGCACATGATCATTCTTTTGGGCCCATGCGTCGAAGGTTTCGGCCTCGAAGATAGGCAACTTCTTCTTGCGATGAATGCCGACGGCCTTTTCGAACAGGACCCTATGCAGGGAGACTTTGTTCATGGCGTTCGCGAGGCCAAAGGTCGCCCGCGCCATTTTCGCGGCACCATCGGGGTCGCCGAGCAGACGTTCACGCAAGGGGATGCCGTCATTCCGGGCCTTCTGCGCGGAATAGCGATGGACCAGGCGAGGGAAATCGAGTTGGAACTCGTGCCCATCGCGCGGGGTATAGGGGCATTGCACCTCGCAGAGTTTGCACTGGAAACAAGACGCCATGAGGCCTTGGGTATCGTCAGCGGTTACCTTGCGGACGTCACCGTCGTAGCGCTCGTCGAGAAGACGAAACAGGTCGGGGAAGACATCGCAGTACTTGAAGCACATGCGGCAGCCGTGACAGATCTCGAAAGCCCGCTCGATCTCTTTTTGGAGCGCATCGGCGTCCCAATATTTCGGGTCCACCGGGTCGTAACTGAGCCCGTCTGAAGGCTTGTACGAGATATTCTTGCCTTCACCGCTCATGACGCAACCTCTATTCGTAATCGTTTACTAGCAGGCTGAGGCGAAAAGCCTCTTCAGCGGGTTTTCGCCCTGCCTGCGTTCTTGGGTGGGGGCCCCGGACGAGCTTTGCTCGACGGGGGGAGGGTCTGGCAACAGACCCTCCGGCAGAACGAGCCGGGTGCGCAAATCGACGAACGTCGATTTTGCCTCACCCTGCTAATGAGGAGGGACGAGGGCACGTGAGTGTGCCCTCGTGCCCACGGGGCTCAATCCATCGCGTCGAGCAGCTTCTGGAAGCGACCGGCGTGAGACTTCTCCGCCTTCGCGAGGGTCTCGAACCAGTCCGCGATCTCGCTGAAGCCTTCGTCGCGAGCAGTCTTTGCCATGCCCGGATACATGTCGGTGTACTCGTGGGTCTCGCCAGCGACGGAAGCCTTGAGGTTGAGGGCAGTATCGCCGATGGGGAGGTCGGTAGCCGGGTCGCCGACCTGCTTCAGATAGTCGAGGTGACCGTGCGCGTGCCCGGTCTCGCCCTCTGCCGTCTCGCGGAAGTTCGAGGCGATCTCGGGGTAACCCTCGACGTCGGCGACCTTCGCGAAGTAGAGGTATCGGCGGTTGGCCTGGCTCTCGCCGGCGAAGGCATCCTTCAGGTTCTGGTGGGTCTTCGTTCCCTTCAAAGCGGGCATGTTCGCTTCCTTTCCTCTTCCATGGAGCCACCCGGAATGGGTGGGGGGTCGTCTTACGACAAACGTGGGGCTTTGATTCTGGAAATCAGCTGGCGTGACAGCGTGCACACACGCCGACCACCTGCACCCGCACCTCGAGCGGCACAAAACCAGGCGCGAGCCGCGCAGGGCTTACGTCGAGGGCAGGGTCGACGTAATCCACCACGTCTTTGCATATCTTGCAGACCAGGTGGTGGTGGGGTTCTTGGTTGCCGTCGTAGCGCTTGGTCTCAGCGAGCAAAGACACCTGCTCAACAAGCCCAACCCGCTCGAGGGAATCGAGAATCTTGTAGACGGTCCCGAGGGCGAGAGACGGAAGTTCAGCCACAACTCGCCGGTGGAGGGCTTCGGGGCTCGGGTGTTCGGTCGTTCCTAGCAACGCGCGGTAAACGGCGAGCCGCTGCGGGGTCGCCTTGAGGCCTCGATCACGACAGCGACGCATGAGCTCGGCATCGGTGGGCGGGGAATGTTCCATAAGGTGAAATATAAGTAGAAGAGAATAATTCGCAACTAGGAAAATGTTGAATCTGTAGGGCAATGGAAAATTCGTAACTTGGCGCAGCGGCAGGAGGTCCACAGCCTCCCCGAGGCGCGCTATGCAGGTGGCGCAACGCGCAAAGGTGGAGGAAGAGATGGCGACAAGCACCATCCCGCAAAAGGCAGACAACGGGGTCAGCGCAGGCTCGCTGGTGGCCCTGATCGCCCTCGGTGCCGCGAGTGCGTTGTGGGCACTCTTTTTGTGGGGGCAGCTATTGGTGCGTCGCGCGGGCGGGGAGGTCAGCTGTGGCTTCTCCGACAGTGCCAGCTGTGGGAATCTTTGGGACGGCAGCTT
>JBMTAX010000513.1:0-3064 GCA_049429145.1 Myxococcota bacterium | reverse complement strand
GCTGTCGGGCAACGAGACAAACGCCGCTTCCATCGCCGAGGTGTAAGATTGCGAGGCCGGGGTGCTCTTCGGGAGAGTGATGAACGACGCGACCCCCACGATGGCGCCTGATGCATCGAGCAAGGGGCCCCCGCTGTCTCACATGTGACGCGGCGCATACCCCCCTCAGCGGCTTCGTCCCTCGGAGTTCGACGGGAGGTGACGAGCGCCGCCGAGAGCGGTAGCCGTGCCCCATGCCGAAGCCCACCGAGAAAAAGCGCCCGATGATGTTGCTCGCCGACCCCGAGACAGGGCGCGTCTACGAGCACCCCGACCTCGAGCTCGCCCTCGACACAGGCCTCGACGCCGTGAGGCCCGGCAAACGCGACCTCATCGACCTACCCGAGAGCTGGGACCTCATGGCCATGCACGGCACCCTCCCTGTTGGCTACGACCCGGGGCAGGGGCGCTTTGTCACGTTGCGCGAGTTCACCGTTACCGAGGGCGGCGCGCGACGCACGTTCACCCCGTGCGCGGTCGCCGTGCACCCCCCGCCGGGCTACGTCCGCACCCATCACCCTGCGGCTGAGTACCTCGACAGCACCCACCCCGACGTCAAGCTGCGGAAGGCCGGCAAGGGGCGCCTCACCCTCTACGATCAGCAAGCAGACGTCATCGCGCCCGCCGCTCCCGCCGGGGAAGAGGCGCGGCCCGGGCTGCCGCTGTGGGCATACACAGCGGTCGGCTACGGCCGGAAGGGGCCTGTGGCTGCGTTGTTCCTGGCCGACGAAACGAGCCGCTGGTCCCCCGACCTCTATTACCAAGAAGGCCTCAAAGAGCGCGTCGACGCCCGCGTGGCCGAAGACCCCGACAACCGCGTCCTCAAGCAGCTCGCGCAATGCGCGACCGACTACCTCTGTTGCTGTGCCCAGAACGTCTTCTACGGCCGCTGGGAAGGCGCTGTGCCCATCGCCCCCGCCTGCACCGCCGCCTGTCTCGGTTGCCTGTCAAAGGACCCCGAGTGGAACACCCCGGTCCCGCAAAAGCGCCTCAAGTTCTCGCCGAGCCCCGAAGAGATCGCGCGGGTCATGGCGACGCACCTCGAGCGCGCCGAAGAGCCCATGATGAGCTTCGGGCAGGGCTGCGAAGGCGAGCCCACGATGAACGGGCCGGTGCTCGTCGAGGCCGTGCGCCAAACCAGGGCTCGCACCGATCGCGGCGTCATCAACATCAACACCAACGGGTCTCGCCCCGAGGTAGTGCGTCAAGCGGCGAAGGCAGGGGCGACGGCGCTGCGCATCAGCCTCAACACCTTCGATCGCGAGATGTACACCGCCTACTACCGCCCCGCTGACTACACCTTCGACACGGTGCTCGAGACCTTCCGGGTAGGGCGCGACGAGGGCATGCACATTTCCATCAATCTGCTCATCTGGCCCGGCTGGAGCGACCGACTCGCCGAGGTCGACGCCATCAGCGAGATGGTGGAGCAGGGATGCCTGCACATGGTGCAGCTGCGCAACCTCTGCGTCGACGCTGGCCACTACCGCACCGTGTTGCCCGCTCGTGAGCAAAGGGGCATCCTGCTCGGGATGCGTGCCTTCGTCGAGGAGCTGCATCGCCGCCACCCGAAGCTGCGCTTCGGCACCTTCAATCCGCGCCTCGCCGCTCCTTGGTACGACGACGTCCCCTCGCTGGTGGCCTGAGGACGGACTGCCGCGCGTGCGACGGGGCACACGAGGCGATCAAGCCCCCGCGTCGACGGCGGACTCGCGCCCGCGGTGCTCGTCGGCGAGCTCCGCCCGCGACCATACCGCGAACCAGATGTCGGCATAGGGGCGGGTCTGCTCGTCGATGACGAAGGTGGCGCCGTCTTGGGTCATCAAGCGGTTGCCGAAGCGATCGACCGCAGCGTGCTCGATGCGGTCGGTGCGTTCTGGGGCTCCGAGATTGATGCGGGTGATGCCGAGCTCCGCGAAGCGGCGGTCTTCGCCGAGCAGGCCGCCGACGCGCATGCGCAGGCCGACCTCGTCCTCGAGCAGCCGCAGATCGGCGGCGTCGAGGTGCTGTTTGTCACCGTGCACAAGGTCGTACCGTTCGCACAGGGCGCGCAAGGCCGCGAACCCATGCTCCCAGAAGCCGTCGTGCTGCGGCGCGTCCACGCCATAGGCCGAGAGGTCGGTTCGGTCGCCGAAGAACGCGCGGGCACTGCCACCGTCTTCGTCGTCTTGGCCCGGGGCGAAGACCAAGAGGCCGATGCCGTCGTCGAGGTCGGTGATGAGCTCTTCGCGTCCGTCGCCGTCGAGATCGAGGGCGATGCGCTCCCCCTCGCGCAGCTCGAGACCGGCTCCGATGAGATCGAAGATCAAGGGTGACGTCAGTTCGGCGATGGACTTCGCCGCGCAGAGGAACTCGCTCAGGTCGAGGTGGGTCGGGCCTTTCGTCGGGCCGCAGTCTTCCGCCGCACCCCCTGCGCCTGAAAATTCGTTGACGTTGCGCGCCTTGTGCTTGCCCTCAGAGGAGCGGACAGTCTCCGCCACGGAGCAGGCCATCCGCTCGAGCAGGTCCCCAGCTCGCTCGTTCTTCCGCGGGCCCCAGCCGAGGTGGGTGCCGAGCAGCTTGTTCACCGCTTGGGTGTTGTTGCTCGCGGCACCCGTCAGAAAGCCCAAGTTCCCAAGACGCGACTCCTGGGTGCCCTTCTTCCCCGTCAGCGCCTCGAGGGCCAGCTTCTTGGCCGCCTCTTGGTTCGGCGCCGCGCGGATCTTCTCGATCTCCTTCGGGCTGAGGCTCACGCTCCGCTTGCCCGGTTGCTCCCGCACGCGGGCCGAGGCGCCCTTCAGGTTCGCTTGGTAGTTCTGGTCAGCACGCTGGTCGCGGCTGCCGAACATCCACGGCAGGCTGGCGGGGCTGCGGGATTTGTTCTCGCTCTTGTGCGCCTTCTTGGTTTCCGCCTTCTTCCCCTTGATTCCTTTGCTCGGCTTCTTGGACTTGCCGCCGCCTTTTTGGGCCTTCTTGCCGGCGCTGAGGGGGAGAGCTCGCGTCTGATTAGCTAGTTGGTGGGGTAAGAGCCTACCAAGGCTTCGAT
>JBMTAX010000512.1:0-3083 GCA_049429145.1 Myxococcota bacterium | reverse complement strand
GCGACCGCCGGAGGGCTTGTTGCCTGCGCCGCAGCCTGATTGACCCTCGCGTGCGCTCCCCAGTGATTGCAGTCTTCGCGTCGATCACACCGGGAGCGCTGGGGGAGGCAGAGGACCTCAATATTTCCTGTGCGCACAACGGTGAGCACCAGACGAGCCTCGCGGCGGCGCTAGCCATCCCGCTCTACAGCGCCCTGGTGTGCCTGGGGGACTTTCGTTGGGCCTCGACGAAGTCTCGCGACCTCACAGCGCGACCTTGATTCTCGACACCGATCAATGTCCGCGTCACCTGGTCCGCGCGGTAGATGGCCTCGCGCACGCAAGCCGAGCGAAAGGGAGGCCGAAGGTGCTGGTCTCTCTGTGCGACCATCGGACCCTTCGCGGCATACAGCGTCGCAACCCGGTGTCCGCATGGCACGCCGCCAAAGGTCCACGGCGACGAACGCACGGTATCCCGGGGCGTTCCACCACCATTTGGTCCCGCAGAGGCTCACCGACAACGTTGTACACGGGCTACTCGCCTCCCACTTCCCGTGCCCAACGCTGCGGTCCATCGCGGTGCGCACGAGCTGCTTGTTCCAGCGATTCCGCGATGCGCGTCGCCATAGAGGCAGGCTGCAGAACCTGCACCTCCGGTCCCCACGAGCGCACCCACGATTCGAACATGGCCGTCTCGCCCGACAATCGAATTGCCATGCGGACACCCCCGCCCTCGTTGGCAGGCCACGGCTCGACCTCGGCCCGCGCGTGCCACGGGCGCGCGAGGACATAGGGAGCCACCCGTGCCGAGAAATGCAGCGTGATGATTTGCTCTCCGTCGCCTCCCTCAACGCGAGGGCGCGCGGGGCCCCAGCGACGGGAAGCCTCATCGAGCGCTCTTTGCCTGTGGCCCGGGTCCAACCGAGGGACCGCGTCCCCGCATGACGACACCGCGTCCATGCGCTCCACAGCGCGCCACACGGGAGAACTCCCATCGTCGGTGTCGGCGACCGCGAGCGCGTAGAGCCCACCGCGGTAGAGCCCGACGCTAGCGACCCAAAAGCGCTCTCTGGATGCGATCGACATACGAGGCGAACGATATTCGGCTTCCACTAACTCGCCTGCGAGGCAAGCGTCGACGATGACCCGAAATGTCTCCGCACGACCGCCATAATCTTTCGCATCGTTCTCGAGGACGAGCACTGCGTCTTCGAGCCGGCGCAGCTCGCTCGACGCGCGCAAGCCGCGCAGTCGCAACGCGGCCCGCACCGTGCTGTCGACGGCCTCCCTGACCCCAAGCCGGGCAGGCAAGAGCGCAGAGGCAACCAAGAGCAGCGAGAGAGGACGCGCCGCAGCGGGGGGGATGTCCACTGCCTCGAGCCGGACATTCTTGCTGCGGAGCTCGTCGAGCACGAAGGATGCCTGCCGCCCCTCTCGCCGGGTCACGATGGGGAGGCCCGCCTCCTTCAAATCGCGCAAGTAACGTTCTGCGGTACGCCGCTCGAGCAGAAATTCATCGGTCAACCGCCGATAGCTGAGCGATCCTCCAGACAGCAGCGCAAGGGCGAGCTGCAGCAACACGAGCTCCTTCTTCTGACGATGGCGCTCGGTACGAAGGGGTCGACCTCTCTTCTGGACGTGGTTCTGCGCAGCCATGAACACGCTATAGAGCCTCATGCATCGTGGGACGAGTCTCCTTCTGTGGACTGCACAGGTGAGCTGGTGCCTCTCTTGCGGAACCGCAGGAACGGAGACCAAGCGAGACGCCTCGCCCGTGGCGACGGAGTCTCAACAGAGGTCTCTGGGCGAGCTCGATGTGCGTGCTCTAGCCCGAGAGTCCATTCATCTGGGTGACCTCGACACACAGCTGGTGACGTTGAGCCAACTGGACAGCGCCCTCGCCTTAGGGATTCGTGGTGCGATCTTGCGCGAGATTCCCCCCGGCGCTCAGGGTCCCTCTGCTGCAGAGCGCATGCGCCTCGAGGTAGCGCTCACGGGCATTCGCAAGGCGCTCACCCACGACGAGATAAGCAACCTCGTCGTCGATGAAATCGTATCTCGCCCGGGAGCAGCATACCTGGGCGAAGTAGCTGTTTTTCTCCGGTCCAAGAGTGCAGGACGTTTGCGCGCCGGCTTCACCTACCTGCGCAGCCCCGGCGGCCAGAAGGCCTTCAGTGACTTTCTGGCAGGGCTCGCGACCCACCCTCCTGAACCGCTCCACCTCCAACGGGTGCAGCAGCTCCTCACGGGCGGACGAGAGGTGGAACTGGCGCTTGTGTTTTCCCACGACGCGGTTCGCGCAGCGATGGCCGCTGTTGCCCCTCAGCTACCGACAATCCTCCGACGAGAGATGCCTGAGTGGGAGCAGCGACATGCGACCGAGCGCGACACCTTCCGCGACAGCCTGCAACGCACCTTGACGTTGCAGACTTACTACGTGCTCTACGCGTTGAGCGACGACGACGTCGACGCAGTATTGCGCTTCTGGCGGTCGGCACCAGGCAAATGGTGGTCATCGACGAGGATCGAGGTGAGCACGGCAGTTATGCGTGCTCGCCTTTCTGCAGCAGCCTCGTTGCTGGCCCCGTCACACGGCGATGCTCCCGCTCTGGCCCCCGCTCACTGAGCCAAGTCGGTAGCGAGCGCGTCTCGCTGCGCAGGTGTGAGCTCCACTTCGGCGCTGAGCCCTTCGAGGTCTACTCCCAGTGCGACCGGAGGGCGCCCACCCACGGGGAACTTGAGGTACTGCACACTCGAGAGGCGATCGTCACCGAGTTGCCGCTCGTCGAAGCTGGCCGAAACCCGAGTACCATCGTCTAGCTTTGCGTAAAGATGACGAGGTAAGGCGAGCCACTGGCGCAGCTTTACGGCTCGCTCCTGGGGATCGTCGAGCTCGATCAGCAGGGTGCAGCCAAGTTCACCGTCCCCGCCAAGGAGTTCATTGTAGGTCGCGAGTTCGTGCTGGATGTCGGCTTCCCGGACGATCTGCTCGGCGCCCGCGTGCTCGACGCCGGATGCGGCTTCGGCCGTCACGCCTTCTACGCCGCGCGCTGGGGTGCCGAGGTCCTCGCCATCGACAGCAGCGCCGAGGCCGTGGCCTCCGC
>JBMTAX010000511.1:0-3088 GCA_049429145.1 Myxococcota bacterium | reverse complement strand
CGAGCAAAGCTCGTCCGGGGCCCCCCACCCAAGAACGCAGGCAGGGCGAAAACCCACTGAAGAGGCTTTTCGCCCCAGCTTGCTATGTGGGTCCTCTGACGAGGAGATGAGACCGAGTTCCAAAAGCGCCAGCCCAGGGCTGGGGCCTGCGACTCAGCAGTTGGGAGCAGAGCCGCGCACACGCCGCGCCGGCAAACCTGCCGCGACCAAGCCGCAGCGGGGCATCATTGCGCTTCGGGCGCTCAGGCGGCGTGAACCTCTTCAACGGACTTCTTCGAGCCCGGTTCATGCGCCCCAGTGGCGACGTGGTCGGCAAAGACTTCCCGAGCCGTCATCTTCGCCGACATCATGACGCTCGGGGTTCCGGCGCCCGGCTGCGCGCTCGCCCCGACGAGGTACAGGTTCTCGATATCCTCGGAGCGATTGTGAGGACGGAAGAAGGCGGATTGGGTCAACTTTGGCTCCACACCGAAACCATTGCCGAGGTAACTGTCGAGGGTCCCCTCGAAATAATCGGGGTCGATGTGTGACAGGTGCGTGAGGCGGGCCTTCAGATTGGGGATATAACCCCGCTCCTCGAGAAAACTGAGTACTGCTTCCTGTAACCGCGGCCCCTGCACGCTCCAATCGATGCCGCTGCCGTTGTGGGGCACTGGAATCAATGTGTAGGCAGCGTGGTGCCCAGGGGGCGCAAGCGAGGGGTCGGTCAGCGTCGGCACATGCAAGTACTGAGAGAAGTCCTCGGCCACCACTTTGCGGTCAAAGATATCCTCGAGGAGCCCCTCGTAGCGAGGACCGAGAATAATATTGTGGTGTCGTAACGCGAGGGGCTCGTTCGGGTCGTCGCGGAATCCGAAGTAGATGACATAGAGCGACATCGAGTAGCGCATTGTTTTGATGCGGAGGTCCGAGTTCCAGAAGCGAAGCTCCTTCGGGATCAGCTTGCGGTACGTATTCGCGTAGTCAGCATTGGACACGACAATATCGGCATCAATGACCTCCCCACTCTCGAGCCGAACGCCCTTGGCGATACGCCGGGAGCGCCGACTGGTCGCCGCCTTGCCGTGCTCATCGTGCACGATGATCTGCGCCACCGGGGCCTCGTAACGAATGGTGCCGCCGAGCTCTTCGAATTTCCGCACGAAGGCATCGATAAGGGCGCCAGTCCCCCCACGGGCGAAGTGAATGCCCCACGTCTTCTCGACGAAATGGATCATCGCGTAGATCGCCGGCACCTTCAGGGGATTCCCGCCGACGAGAAGCGTCTCAAACGAGAAGACTTGGCGCAGTTTATCGCTCTTGAAGTAACGGCTCGTGAAGGAGAAGAGACTCCGTACAGCGTCGAGCCGAAACAGATCCGGCGCGATCTTCAGCATGGTGACGGGGTCTTTGAAGTGCGTGTAGCCGAGTTCCAAGAATCCGCGCCGAAAGATGGCCTCGGCAGCCGCATGAAAACGCTCATATCCCTCGAGGTCAGCGGGCTCGATGGCATTGATTTGCGCACGGGTACTCTCGGGGTCTCCGTCGTAGTCGAACCACGTGCCGTCGTCGAAGTAGATACGATAAAAGGGAAGGATCGGGGTCAGCTCAATGTATGGCGTCGTGTGTGGCCCACTCGACACGCCCTCGCGCACGCGCGCATCCTGCTGCAGCAACGAGGCAGGGAAGTCTTCGTCGTCGAGGGCCGGCTCCCCGCGTTGCAGGGCGAAGAGCTCGTCGATGAAATGCGGTACCGTGATGACCGTGGGCCCCATATCGAAGGTGTAGCCATCGACCTTGCGCGTGAACGCTCGCCCCCCGGGACCGGCGAGCCGCTCGACGATGGTGGTGTGGAAGCCCATCGACTGCAGCCGGATGCCCATGGCGAGACCGCCCACCCCAGAGCCGATGACCACCGCCCGCTTACCGTGTTCCCGAACGCGCATGAGGACTCCGTCGCTTGCCGCGGCTCACAGCCCCTCCAGGGTCGCTGGCGGGGTAGGAACCCGATTTGTCCATGTAGGATGCCTTGTACCCTGATCCGGTTCATTTGGCGTGCCGCATACCTTCCTCATCACGCATGAGCGCGCCGCGCCCACCTTGCGACGTCGCCGCAGCGCAGCTAGAGGTCGTGGGGTGCGGGCCGTGACCTCCTCCACGCGCCCGGTGGCAAGGCCGGTCCGGACCATGAGCGTCGAGCAAAGCTTCAGTACCCTTCTGGAACGAGTGCGCACCCGTCAGCCGCTGACCCGTGTGGTCGGGCTGCGAGGAGTAGGCGCCGCGCACGCGCTGCTGCGCCTTGCCGAGTGTCGGCCGGTGGTCACGGTAGCGCGCAGCGCAGTGGCGGCGGAGGACCTCGTCCGCGATCTGCGCTTCGTCGCGGGAGCGGAACGAGCGCCGCGCATTCTGGTGCTGCCCGCCGACGAGCGTACGCCCTATCATGCCACGTCCCCCGACCCGCTGATCGTGATGGAGCGGGTGGCAACCCTCTACAAACTGGCGTGCGCGACGCCCTTCGACGTGCTCGTTATGTCGCCGCGGGCTTTTGCGCGACGCGGCCTGCCCCTGGCGGCGCTGCAGGACATGGCCATTCTCTTGTCGGAGGGCGACGAAATAGAGCGATCTGCTCTCATCGCTAAGCTGACTCTTGGCGGGTACAGCCAGGTCAACAGCGTTGAAGACCCGGGTACCTTCGCGGTCCGAGGCGGCATCATTGATGTGTTCTGGCCTGGTCTTCCGCTGCCGGTGCGCATCGATCTCTTCGGCGACGAGGTGGAGAGCCTCAAGCTCTTCGATCCCTCAACCCAACGGACACGCGAGCAGCTCGATGAGCTCAGCATCGGTCCGGCCCGTGAAATTCATCTTACCGACGACGCCGTTGAGCGAGGCCGCCGGCGATTGCGCGAGCTTGCCGATGAGGTGGAGTTTCCCACCAAGAAGCTGCGCGAGCTGCTCACTGACCTCGAAGCACGCATCCCCTTCTTTGGGATCGAATCAATGCTGCCAGCCTTCCATGAGCGCCTCGAGCTGCCTGTGGAGTTGCTCACACAGGCGCTGGGCCGCGACGGATTTACCCTGGCACTGGAAGAGCCCGATGGCCTGCCTGCGG